>CALWXG010000017.1 GCA_944385435.1 uncultured Oscillospiraceae bacterium | reverse complement strand
ACACCATCGATCTTTTTACCCAGCACGCCAGGCCTTGGCGTGCTGGGTTTTTCGCCTATACATTTGACGCTTACGTTTCTGCCCTGGCTTCTCCTGGTTAGTTCCCGTAGTTTCTGTTTTGCTTTCTGTAGGGATTTCCTGTGAACTCGGATATATACTCCTCGTCCATTCTTCCCCAGGCAGCACCCAAGAAACTTGAAGTTTCGATTGGAGAACAGGCTGACCACCTTGCTCTTTTGTCGGTTCATGGTCAGTTTCAATTTCCCTTCCAGAAACTTCTGGCAGGATTCCAGCATATGCTCTGCCGCCCGCTTACTTTTGGTCACCACTACTATGTCGTCCGCATACCGAACTACTTTTACGCCACGTTTGGTCATTTCCTGCTCAAATTCGTTCAGGTAGATGTTCGCCAGGAGCGGAGACAACTGTCCCCCTTATGCGGAGCTCCACATAATCCCCCTTGCGGGGATCCTCCGGTCTGTACTCAAGACTTACGATTGTTCGGCCCTTCCCGGGTTTTTTCCCCGGTACTACGGCCTCTGCTGACTTCTTACGGCAAGCTTTACTCCGCAGGTTCGGATTTCCCCCGACTTCTGCGTCCGTAAGACCTCCCCGGGTAAGAGCAATAACCTTCCTCCCATATATCCGCCTCATTTACAATACAAGGTTCGGGCAGTATTGGACTTCGTCTTGCATTGCAGACTCGTCCGCCTTGCATTGCCTCATATGCGATTTCTGTTCGTCGGACCGGGAGTTTGCCCGTTTCGGCACTTCGCAGCCTCCACATCCGGCTTCCTTCAGATTCCATCTCACGATGGACACCCTTGCCTTCGGCTAACAGTTCCTACTGCCAAGTCTGTAGTGGACTTTCACCACCTAGTTATTGCCCATGCCGGGCGCACAATGAAATCGGGTTCGGCAATATTACCGAACCCGATTTTGCATCCACGCTTGTCTGATCCCCACCGTCCGCGGACACATTCGCTTTTGCCCTAGCCTCAGGTTTGGCGCGAGCATCAGCGCAATTTTGCCCAGTTCCCATTTCTCCAGAGTTCGGTAGTTTTTGCGTCTCCAGGCCCCATGGTGTAGGCGTCCGCAATCATGCGCTCCACAGCCCGGTTATCCTCCAGCGCCTTGCGCAGCCTGGGAACGTCCAGCATCCCGCGGGCATTGGCCAGTTTCAAAATCTGGTCGATGTTATAGCCCACGCGCCGCACCTCGCCGATCAGCAGGGGGACGTCGGCGGGCGGCGCCTCTTTGACCTCGGCTCCGCATACAGCGCGGCGGATAAAGGCGGCGTTGGTCAGACGCGCTTTCCGGGCTTTCCTCGTCAGGTCGGAGAGTTCGTCCTTGGTAAAGCGCACTTCAAACCGGCAATTTCGCTTTTTCATAGCTTCCCTCATTTCTTGGCATGAAAAAAGCACCAACTGATCGCAGTGGTGCTTTCGTCTGGTATTTGGTTATCTGTCCATGAAGCGGTCCTTTTGTTTTTCCGCCCGTGCAATCTGCTTAGCCCAGGATTTTACTGTCTGCTCCTGGAGAAACTGCCGCAGGGGAGCTAATTCCTGCCCGCGGTCCCATGCCTCCAGCGCCTCGTAGTAGCCCTTGCGGTCCTCCTCGTGGATGACGATGGGCGGATGGTCGCGCAGCACCAGGAAGTAATTCATGGCCAGCCGCCCGGTGCGCCCGTTCCCGTCCGCAAAGGGGTGGATGTTCTCGAACTTGGCGTGGAAATAGGCAGCAGCCGTCAAAGCGTTCTGCGCCGGCACGTCCTGGATCTCAGAGAGCAGTCCGCACATCTCGTCCGCCACGTCCTCCGGCGCGGCGCCCACTTCCTCGTGGCCCGTCACACAGTCGTGACGCTTGTACTCGCCTGGGCGCTCCCCCAACTGCCAGCGGCAGGTGTCATAGGTGCCGTGGGTCAACTGGCGCTGCAACTCCTTGATAAACGCCTCGTCCAGCGCCCGGCGATCCCGGAACGCGCAGAGGAACAGTTCATTGGCCTCTTTCGCGTTGCGGATCTCCAACAGGGTGCGCAGGTCGCCGGTGTAAGAGGTCACGCCGTCATGCTCGAAGATCTCCCGTGTGTCGTGGTAGGTGATATTCTCGTTTTCCAGTTTCCCGGAGTGATAGGCAAAAGCAATGCTGTAGCTGTTCAGTGCCTCGGCCAACTGGGCATCCGTGGTGATGTGCTTTTGCTGCCATAAGGCCAGCACCTTTTCATAGCCGGTCATGATAGCCCTCCTTATCTGCAAGTCTTTTTCTCATTGTACCACAGTTATCAGTCGCAAAGCGGCTGACTTGCCGGATACACCGGCAAAGACCGGCAACGGCGGTCGGCTGTAGTGTATCAAGCGCAGAGCATTTTTGCATCGCAGAAATGCTCTGCGCTTATTGTACCAAACCGCTAGCGCGGTGGCTAACGGAACAAAGGTGCTCCTTGTAACCGTAAAGATCAAAAAAAGATAGCAGTTTTGCGATTCTGTGGTATCGTAATGTTACCCCTAACAGAAGACCACACAGAAAGGAAAAACTGCTATGAGGGTATTGTACCATAGAAATCAACACATAACAACAAGAAATTTTCGAATCAGATCTCCTCCGGGTAAAATGAAGGCGGCGTATGCCCGCAATCATTTATATTATGGGCCGTGCGGCCAGCGTGGAGCAGGGTCACCATCTGATTGCGGATGGGGCCTTGAAATCCAACGAGAGCAAGGTAAACAGTCTGTCCAATTTTTCTAGGAAGGCGAAGGTGAAAGGATCCCGGGACATCTCTGTGATCTATGCCTACAATCTTGAGATACAGGAGCCCATCTGCTCGGAATGTTTTCCGGGGAACATGCTGGATATGACAGCATCTCACCGGCTTATCCAGGATTGTGTTTCAAGAAAAAAACTCTTGCCTTTTACCGCGGAGTATGCTAAGATATTTGTTACCTGCACGGGGCTGTTGCGCCCATTTGACGATCATACAACCGAAAGGATTGAATAGCATGACCACTGCCCAGCTGATTTTGTCCATTATTTACTTCATTGTTGCGCTGGCTCTCATCGCCATCGTAATGCTCCAGTCCGGCAAGAGCGCCGGCCTGTCCGGCGCCATCGCCGGCGGTGCCGACACCTTCCTGTCCAAGAACAAGGCCAAGTCCGCCGATGCCCGCATGGCCAAGATGACCAAGTGGGTTGCTATCGTGTTCCTGGTCCTGACCCTGGTGATCTGCTTCGTGAGCTGATCTTCCCCTGACCGCAGCAGGCGGCGCCCTTTCGGGCGCCGCCTGTTTTTTTGTGTCCGGTTCTGTTTTGCCCGGGCAGGGATGTCTCCCGGGTTATACCCGCAGCCCCCGGTATCGGTTCAGGCAGGCCAGGATCTCCTGCTTTCTGGGCCGGGCCAGGGCCGCGATATTGCCCGGGCTCTCGCACAGGGCCGCCAGCCCTCTTTGCTCCAGCAGCCGCTCCAGCTCCCCGGCCAGCTGGCGCACGCTCTTCTTCCCATCCATCAGGCAACGCTGGGCATACAGCAAGCTGTATCCCAGTGCTGCCGTCTGTTCCGCATCCGTCAGCTGTTCCACCGCCCGCAAATCCACGCTCTCCCGGTTCAGGGACACGCCGTCCCGCCCCATGGTCTTGAGCTTGACCCGTTCCCCCTTCCGGAATTCCGGAGACGGCATCGGGCTGCGGTCAAACCGGGGCGGGTCTGCCGGTTCCGGCTTGTCTCTCCGGTCCGGATCCCGCGCCGC
Source organism: uncultured Oscillospiraceae bacterium (assembly GCA_944385435.1). Taxonomy (GTDB): domain Bacteria; phylum Bacillota; class Clostridia; order Oscillospirales; family Oscillospiraceae; genus Enterenecus. The sequence continues at coordinate 38,762 of CALWXG010000017.1, read as the reverse complement.
CTCCTCTTTGGCCAGCCGGGTGATCTCCCGGGGCACGTAGTTGTCCATCTGAATGATGTGGTCTGCCACGCGGAAAAAGGCGCCGGAACTGCCCGCCACCAGAATGGTGGAGACGCCGAACCGCTCATACAGCTCCCGCACCCGCTCCAGGAAGGGGGTGATGGGCTCCTTGTCCCGGCGGATCACCCGCTGCATCAGCTCATCCCGGACCATGAAGTTGGTGGCGCTGGTGTCCTCATCCATGAGCAGCAGCCGGCTGCCCGCCTCCATGGCCTCCACCACATTGGCCGCCTGGGACGTGCTGCCGCTGGCATCCTGGGTGGTGAAATGCACCGTGTCCTTGCCGTTGGGCAGGTTGCGGATGAACAGGGAGATGTCCGTATTGCAGATGCTGCGCCCGTCCTCCGCGCGCACCTTTACCGCGGTGTCATCGGTGATGACGTACTCCCTGCCGTCCCCGGCGATGTGGTTGTACACCCCCAGTTCCAGGGCCCGGAGCAGGGTGGATTTCCCGTGGTAGCCGCCCCCCACTATGAGGGTCACTCCCCTGGGAATGCCCATACCGGTGAGTTTTCCCCGGTGGGGCAGCGTCAGCTCCACCTTCCGCTCCGGCGGGGTGCGGAAGGGCACGGCGCCCTTCATGGGCAGATCGGACACGCCGGAGGCTCTGGGCAGGATGCTGCCGTCCGCCACAAAGGCGCACAGGCCCAGCTCCGGCAGAGCCTGACGGATGGCCTGCTGATCCTCTGCCAGATCCGCCACAGCCCGCAGCTGTCCGGCGTCCAGACTGGCGTACAGCAGTGCGCCCCGGACACAGCCGGGCAGCAGATCAAACAGGATTTTCTCCAGCTCCCGGGCGTTGATGGTCCTGCCGTTGGCAGGGAACCCCACCTCCAGGCGCATGGTGAGCTCTCCGCTGTCCGGGTCCAGGGTGCAGGCGGTGCGCTCCAGCACCTGCTGCCCGCACCGGCTCACGCCGATAAGCCCGCTGTGGCCTGACCCTTTGGCCTGAAAGGAGGCCTTGGCCGTCAGGGCCCCGAACCGGCGGGTGAGGGCGTCCTGCAGGGCGACGCGCTGGCAGGGCAGGCGATAGAGCGAGGGCGGAAAGCCCGCCTTGGCGCCGCTCACCCGGATGCTCAGACGGGAGGGCGCCGCAAACGGGTCGCCCTGGACATGGTCAATGGACAGCAGGTAGTCCGGGAACCGGTACATTCCCCGGGTCTCCTTGTAGGCCGGATAGCCCCTGCGGTCGATCCGGGCCAGCAGGTCTCTCAGTTCTGAGGCTGTCTGCATGAATCTCCTCCTCCGCACCGTCACATACAGGAGTTGATCATCATCTGGATGATGGTGTGATCCGTCTCCCGCATGCCGTCCCTTGCCAGCTCGCAGACATTGCGGATGGTGTTTTCCACCCCTTTGACGATGATGCCGTCCCCGCCGTAGAACTGGCTGCCGTTGCGCTGCATCTGCATGCCCAGCAGGCCCGCTTCCACCGCGGAGGCGATCTTGGCCGCGCAGCTGGCCTTGGCTCCATCGCAGATCATGCCGGAGTTGATGGCCAGGGCATTGACGATGGTGTGGGCAATCTCATGGAACCGCCCGCCGTAGAGATAGGTCACGCCGGCTCCCGCGCCGCAGCCGGCGCTGGTGGCTCCGCAATAGGCGGACAGGGGCCCGATTCCGGTCTTCAGGTGGATGGTCACCAGGTTGGACACCGCCAGAGCCCGGTACAGCTCCTCCCGGCTGGAGCCCAGTTCCTGTGCGTAGATGATCACCGGCAGGGAGGCGGTGAGCCCCTGGTTGCCGCTGCCGGAGTTGATGACCACCGGCAGCTCACAGCCGTTCATCCGCCCGTCCGACCCCGCCGCGGCATAGGCCTTGGCCCGGTTGTGGACGCTGTCCCCGTAGGCCTGGAGCAGAATGCTCCCGATCCTGGCCCCGTAGTTGCCCCGCAGCCCCTCCTCGGCAATGGCGGTGTTGCAGTCGATCTGCCGCTGGAGTACCTCCCGGATGTCCTCGATGTCCACGCAGTCGGCGAACTCCACAATCTGCTCCACCGTGAGCAGGTTCCGGTCTGCGGCCTGCTTGGGCTCCCAGTCCTCCCCCGCCTTCTGGCTGAGCATCTGCCCGTCCCGCTCTATGGCGGTGACATTGGTGTGGTGGTCCGCGATCTCCACCCAGGCGGTGTGGCCGTCGCCGGACAGGGACACCCCGATGTAAAAGATGTGGCCGTTGTCCGCCTGCTCCACGGTGCAGTCCAGCCGATCCAGCATGGCCTGGATCTCCCCGATCTGTTCCTGGGTCACCTGGGAGAGCACCTCCAGCTTCTTCTCCTCCCGGCCCACCGCAATCCCCGCGGCGGCTGCGGCGGGAATCCCCCGCAGCCCGCCGGTGTTGGGCACCACCACGCTCTTCACATTTTTGATGATGTTGGCGCTGGCCTTCACCACCGCCCGGTCCGGCATACAGCCCAGAGCGGACCGGGCCAGGGCAGCGGCATAGGCCACGGCAATGGGCTCCGTACAGCCCATGGCGGGCACCAGCTCTTCTTCCAGAATTCTGATATATTCCTCGTAACTGTGTCTGTCCATTCCATTCTCACCTTACACGCTCAAAATTTCATCCAGTCCGCACTGGTCCAGCTGGCCCCGGGGGCCGATCACACACACGCCGCCCCCGTTCATCACCCGCTCCAGGGCGTCGGCCAGGCCGGCCAACTGCTCCGGGCCGGCCTCCAGCAGTTCCCGGCGCAGCCGGCACCGCTGCTCCCAGCTCAGATCCCGCCAGTACTGGCTGTCCGCAGTCATGCCCTTCATTCTGGGGGTCATCAGCGGCTCCCCGTCGGAGACGGCGCCGATGATAAAGCCGGTGAGATCCGGCTTGCCGGCGCAGAACTCCCGCAGGAACGCCGCCGCCTGGCGGTAGCAGTCCAGGGAGCGGGCCGCGTTGGGGTCCCGGTAGGAATAGCACCCCGCAAAGCTCAGGTCCCGGAGATACAGGCCGGTGCCGTAGGCCCCGCCCTGCACCCGGATCGCATTCCACAGGTAACTCAGGCCCACCACTTTGGCCGCCAGATTCCACGTCCCGGACCAGGCGCCGTCCGACGCCCCCAGCGCTCCGCCCAGGCAGGCAAAGGACACGTCCGCGGGGATCTCGATCCCCTCCAGCCGCCGGCCCCAGGGCTTCAGCCCCGTCTCTCCGCCGGACTGCGCCGTCCTCTGGGGCAGGCGCTGCAGCAGCCGCGCCAGGCTGGGGGCCGCATCCTGCCGGGGTGTGCCGGTGACGCTGACGGTGAGGCCGCCCCGGCCGAAGACCCGGCGGTACAATCCGCTCAGCATTTCCTTCAGTCTGGGCCAGTCCCACTGTTCCTCCCAGCCCTTCAGCCACTGGTAGTAGGCGAAGCCGCCGGCGTACTCCTGGGCCACCGACGCCGCGCAGGTCTGGGCGGCCACCCGGCCCAGGGCGATGGAGTTGCCGGACATGACGATCTGCTGGAACATCTTCATCTTGTTCTGCTTGAGCACATCCTGGATCTCCCGCTCCTGCTCGAAACGGCTTTGGGTGAGCAGCTCGCCCACCAGCTCCAGGGCGGAGTCCAGGTTGTGCTCAAGGGTGCTGAAACAGACGCACAGCTTCGTCCGGCACGTCCCCGGCTGCCGGAAGACCTCATAGGAGGATACATAGCAGCTCATACTGCCGCACAGCAGCCGCATCCGGATCCCCAGCTCCTCGGCGGTGTGCTCCCGGGTGTCCACCCGGCCCAGCAGGCGGCACAGGAGGGACAGGCAGGACAGCTCCTCCTCCGCATATCCCTCCGCATCAAAATACAGGTTGAGGTACACCACGCCCGAGGCGGGCACCTCATGGCGCAGCAGGGGCACGCCGTCCACCGCATCCATCCGGGTGGGCAGAGCCACCGGCTCCCGGGACAGGTCGGACCGCTCCAGATGGGGCAGTGCGGCCAGCTGCTCCGGGGTGTCCGCGCTGTTCTGCCAGTCCTCCAAAGCTCGCTGCTGCGCCAGCAATGCCTGCCGGTCCGCCTCGCTCCACGCCGCGGCCTCCCGGGCCAGCCGGTCCGCCTCCGCCTGGCGGCGCTCTTCCCCGGCGGTGCGGGAGGGCAGCAGCTCCACCTTGCAGCTGTGGGGCCGCTCCAGCAGCACCTCCCGGATCAGATCCTCAAAATAGCCCTGTTCCATCTTCTCCCGCAGCGCGTCGAACAGGCCGCCCACCTCCAGATTGGCCTCGGGCCGGCCGCCCCGCATCCAGCTGTCCAGCACCTGGAAGCCGAACATCAGCCCCTGGGGATAAAAGCCATAATCCCGCTCCCGCATCTGGAACTCCAGGTTGGCCAGGGCGGACTCCAGCCGGCGGCGGTCCAGGCCCTCCCGGGCCAGCCGCTCCAGCTCATCGAAGAGGACCCGCTCCACCTGGTCCATATCCTCCCGGGCCAGGTTCCGGGCCTCCAGCTGAATCCAGGGCTGGCTGACCTCGTCTGACACCTGCAGCGTCACCGACTCCGCCAGCCCCCGGGACAGCACCGCCCGGCACAGGGGTGCCTGGTTGTCTCCGCACAGCACACTGGCCAGCACCCGCATGGCGGTGAGTTTTTCCCTCCGGTCATAGGCGCCCACCACACTGCCCCACACCAGCCGGCAGCGTTTGTCCCCGCTCTCCTCCGGCGGCAGCTCAAACTCCACCTGCCGGGTCTCCGCCCGGACCGGGGCCTGCATGGCGGGGGGCGAGAGCCGCTCTCCCCGCTCCATGCCGCTCAGGTACTCCCCATCCAGAATGGCCAGCACCGTCTCCAGCTCCACCGCCCCGTCCAGGAACACATAGGCGTTGGAGGGGGAATAGCACCGGCGGTGGCTGTCCAGGAACTGTTCGTAGGCAAGGTCCGGGATGTGGGCGGGATCACCCCCGGACTCGAAGCGGTAGCAGGTGTCCGGGAACAGAGCCTGACTCACCGCCCGGGCAGCAAGCTGATCCACGTCGGCGTAGGCACCCTTCATCTCGTTGAATACCACACCCTTGTAGCCGGGCCGTCCCTCCTGGTCAAACTCATAGTGCCAGCCCTCCTGTTGGAAGATGGCCTGACGGCTGTAGATCAGCGGACAGAACACCGCATCCAGATAGATCCGCATCAGGTTGAGGAAATCCTTCTCATTCCGGCTGGACACGGGGTAAAACGTCTTATCCGGAAAGGTCATGGCATTGAGAAAGGTGTTCATGGAGTGCTTGAGCAGCTCCACAAAGGGCTCCTTCACCGGGTACCGGTCCGATCCGCACAGCACTGAGTGCTCCAGAATATGAAATACGCCGGTGTTGTCCTCCGGGATGGTCTGAAAGGCGATGCCGAAGGTTTTATTCTCCTCCTCACGCTCCAGCCAGACCACCTCCAGCCCGGTCTTCTCATGACGCAGGTGATGCAGCACCGCCTGCAGCTCTTCCAGTTTCTGCTCCCGCAAAATAGAAAAAACGTGAAGTTTGATCTCTGTCTCCATACTTCATCTCCTCATCAGATTGGATTCCCGGTACGCTCTTCCTCCGCTCCGGGTTTCTCTATTATGTGTCTTGTCTGATATCTTATCGCATAGCAGGTCTAAAGTCCATAGCCCCGTCTCAAGGTTTTTCGTTTTCACTCTGTCAGAATGTCTCAACATGAATACGTAGTTGACTTGTGCCAACCTCTCAAAATACTCCATTGGAAAAAACGGCTGCGGAAACCGGAGCCGATATCAACGGACTTGAACCGCTCTTGCAACCAATGAATCGATATGTTAACATGAGGCTTGTCAGACAAGCTTATCTTTCTTCCAGCGCCGCGTCTGATTATTTCTGTTCTTGAAAAATCCTATATATTTGGATTTTTATGGCTCAATCACAAAATCTGTGGGATGGGACATTTCTGACATAGGATCTCCTGCTCATATCGAAGAGTTTCAGGAAGAAATACTCATCGTCTGGATACCCGTAACCCTGACGGCGAAGAGTTTTGATTTTGTTGTTAATGCCCTCGATCTTACCCGCTGAAATATGATAAGTGGCATGCGCAATAATCCCCTCAAAGTGATTTTCGAGGAAACGCCCAAACCACAGCAGATGTCGGTTGCCTGCGGCCTGGCAAATATCGATAATACCGATGACCTCTTGCGCCATGAGGCACTCATCCGTTTGCTTGTACGCCAGGGTAAGTTTCTCCTTGACCAGGTCAAGTGTAAACAGCAGTTTGTTCTCTCCAATCAGCTTATCATAGCGTTCTTCCTGACCTGGCTTACGGACAATGTCCTGCGTTTTGAACAGGTCACTGCCTTTGTGGATGACGTGCTCCTGTGCGGCTTGCGCATCCTTTTCCTGGAGGGTAGTCCTGGAGGATGTCAGGATATATCTCGCCTTCTTCAGCGCCTTGGCTGCCTCCAGATCGCCTTCCTGGATCAAGCGGCGCTGCTCATCCTTGCGCACTTCACTCACGACCTTGTCGTTGAAGTTTTTGACAATATGGAAGTAATCAAACACGGTCTGGATATGGGGGCACTTTTCCTCAAACGCCTCCTGAAAATCAGAGTTCATATCACAGGCGACTGCCTCTACATGGCTCATCCATTCCAGGCCTACATGCTCGATAAAGTCATAGACGACCTGTTTCTTCTTGCCGCCTGCGATCCACAGGATGTGCCCGGTCTCCATGTCAATGATGTGCGTGGCATAACGGTATCCGTTATGTAGTTTAAACTCATCAATACCCAGGAATTTGGCAGGTTTCTCTGGCTTGATCAGGCTGCCATCCTTGGTTCTATATAAGCCGCGCAGCCGTCCTCTATCGATGGTCTTCACCGTGTTTTGGCCAAGGCCGGTCAGCTCGGCAACCTCTTTGTTGTTATAGGTGTTCGTTGCAAGCAGATCACAGACATACTGGTAAAGCTCTGCTGTAATCATGTGGCCCGGGGCCTTGAAGCAGATAGGCTGCAGCTTCGTCTTGCCGCATCTGGGGCACACATATCGGTTGCGTTCAAAGTGAACGCAGCTCAGGCTGCTGCCAAACGGGAGATGCCGCAGCGTGATTTCCGGGTGGTCATTGATGTGCATTTTGGCGCCGCAGGAACAGACACGGTCTTCCTCGAAGGTATCCAGCATCCCCTCAAAGCAGAAGACCGTTCTTCCGGATTTGGCAGTCTTTGTGGATGTGGCGTTGTTTTGAAAGCCATGCAGGAAAGACGGGATCATCAAAAAATCGAAAGATTGTGTAAAAGCCAGTTGCCCATTGGCGTCAATTCGTGTATAATCCATGACAGAGGATCTCCTTTTGATTGGGTTTGTTACATCTGGGTAGATGCATTCCCTATCATACCGGGAGATCCTTTTTTATGCAACTTTTTTCTTCTCCTGAGCCAATCTGAACGCGGAGCATTTATAGATTCCGAACCGGAGGCATACTGCACCAGCCACCGCCGCAGGCGGGGACTCTTGACCGCACGGAGAAAAGTGCTACACTGGCCGGTGCGTCGGTGGGAACGGGCTCCCGGAGCACTTATGAGTTCTTCACCGTCGGCATCTTCTCTTCAGCGCTTTTCGACGCGCTGTCAGGAGTGGCGGCCAGTTACCATATCTTGGCGGACTCGCGTTAATCCCACAGAAAAAATGATTGACCCAAAAAATGTGTTGCGCTGCACCGCCAGAACTGTGGAACTGGACACTGAGGTAACTTTGGCCCAGGCTGTTTCCTGTCCGGGCGCCACCGTAGAAACCGGCAGCAAGGTATTCCGCATTTCCGCTCAGTTGGAGGCAGGCCAGTCACTGGAAGTCTGCGTCTTTGCTTCGCTATATAAAGAGACCGACCCGGACTGGGCAGACCCGATTCGCGAGGCAGAAAACGCGCGCAATGCAGGGTTTGACCGTCTGCTTCAGGAGCACAGGTCCGCCTGGAAAAAGCTGTGGGACCAGGTTTTGGTCCGGATTTACGGCGATGAGGCGGCGGATCTCGCCCTGCGGTACAGCATGTACTTGCTGCTGATATCCACCCCATTCCACACCGACAAGGTGGCCGTACCCGGCCGGGGGTTGTCCGGGCAGGTGTACAAAGGCGCCATGTTCTGGGACACGGAGTTGTACATGCTTCCCATGTACCTCGCCGGTTTGCCTCAAACCGCACGCAATTTGGTGCGGTACCGCGTGAACACACTGGACGGTGCCCGGGCAAAGGCCCAGGAATACGGCTATCGCGGAGCATTTTACCCATGGGAGAGCCAGGAAGACGGCAGGGACAGCTGCACGGAATACAACCTCACCGACATCTTCACCGGCCGGCCGCTGCGCACCTATTTTCGCGATAAACAGATCCATATCAGTGCAGATGTGGCCTATGGCATCTGGGAGTACTTCCGCTGGACCGGGGACGAGAGCATCCTGCTGGACGGCGGTGCCGAGGTGCTGCTGGAATGCGCCAGGTTCCTGTACAGCTGGAGCTATTTCAAAAATGAAAAAAACCGCTATGAGCTGCTGGATGTCACCGGCGCAGATGAATACCATGAGCGGGTAAACAATGATTTTTATACCAATTACATGGCAAAAAAGGCCTTGCAGGCCATGGATTTTGCAATATCATGGCTGTCCGAACGGCATCCGCAGGCACTGGAGGAATTGCTGGACCGGCTTGATTTCCGGACCGACCTGCCCGCCATTCTGGATCTCAAGGAAAAACTGTATGTAGCCGCCCCAGACCCGGATACCGGGTTGATTGAACAGTATGACGGCCACTTTCGCATGGAGGACATTACACCGGAAGAACTGACGCGCCGGATCATCATGCCAAACGAATACCTAGGCAGTCCTGTGGGACTTGCTGTCCAGACCCAGGTAATCAAACAGGCGGATGTATGCTTGATCACTGCACTGTTTCCCGGTGATTTTTCTCCCCAGGTCCGGCGGGCCAATTACCAGTATTATGAGCCGCGCACAGAACACGGCTCCAGTCTAAGCAGCTGTATTTATGCGCTCTCCGCAGTAAAATGCGGCTTGCCTCAGTTAGCCAAAGCCTACTTCATGCAGGCAGCCACACTGGATTTGAAAGGAGCCTACAAACGATTCGTAGGCGACCTGTACATCGGAGGCACCCATCCGGCCGCCAACGGCGGAAGCTGGATGGTAGCCGTACGGGGTTTTGGAGGTCTTAGCCTGGAACAGGACGGAATCCATGTTCAGCCCATTCTTCCGGAAGACTGGACCGGTATCGAATACCCTCTGAGCTATCTGGGAAACCGCTTCCGGATCTATGCGGGAAAAGATCACATCACTGCCACAGCCGCTCCGGACAACCGCCGGGCAGCGTCCCTGTTTCTGGGAGGACAATGCCACTGGCTTTCTCCCGGAGAACAGGTCACTGTCCGTTATCAGGAGGTGTTGTCGTGAAACGCTATCAGGCCATTTTTTTCGATTGGGACGGCACGGCGGTACTCAACCGTACCGCTCCGGTGGACAAGGCCGTTGCCGCCATGGCGCCTCTGCTGGACCGTGGCGTCTGCCTGCTCATCATCAGCGGCACTACCTATGGCAACATTGCCGGAGGCCGGTTGGGAGGCTATTTCACCGCCGCCCAACGCAAATATCTCTTTCTCGGGTTGGGCCGGGGCAGCTACAACTACGGCTACAATACACAGGGCCAGCCTGTCCAAGTCGCAGATCCCGGAATCGATGAAACCACAGTGCTGCGCATTCACGATGCGTCCTATCAAATCCATCGGAAGCTCTGGAAAGAGTACGGATATCACACCGACATTGTCTTCGACCGGCCCAATTACTGTAAGATTGACTTGATGAATCAGAACACCCGCGGGCAATCCCTGTTTCTCAGCGGCGACGAGGTCACTCAGGTCCAGGCAGAGCTGGCTGCCCACGGTCTGAACCGGGGCATTGCGGATCTTTTGGATCTGGCTCAGGCCGTAGGAAACGAGTTGGATCTTCCCTTAAAGGTCACCTGCGATGCCAAATACCTGGAGGTGGGGCTGCTGAACAAATCTGACAACGTGGACGCCTTGCTGAACACTGTGGTGCTGCCCCGAGGGATCCGCCCAGAAGCATGCGCCTATTGGGGAGACGAATACCTCAAACTGGCAGACGGGCTAAACGGCAGCGACTCCTTTATGCGCACCTCGCTGTCTGCTCCGGGAGATTTCTTTGACGTGGGTACTGTAGCGGGAGAACGGCCCCTCTGGGTCAACCACCTGGGAGGCGGAGTGGATTGCTTCCTGGACTTTTTGAGAAAGCAGGCCCGGCTATGACCGGGCGGACACGCACCCTGGAGGAGTTTCAGGGTTCGCTTCTGGAACGACTGCGTCTGGCGGCGGAGGATCTGGCAGCCCATCCCGGCACAACCCTGTATATTCCTCCGGGCGATTACCGACTGGAAACACCCCTGGCCAGGCAGCTCCGGGCGGAACTGATGAACGGCGGACTGGGCGATGATCCGGAAAAGCTCATCTTTACCCCGTATTTTCCTTATGACACAGCCCTTTCCCTGTGTGGAGTACATCACTGCACGGTAGAAGCCACAGGCGCCCGTTTTCTGCTTGCAGGCCCCATGCAGGCTCTTTCTCTGGAAGCCTGCAGTCAGGTTGTTGTCCGGGGTCTGGAAGTGGACTGTATGCCCAAGCCGTTCACCACAGCATCGGTAGTCCGGAAGGGTACGGGTTATTTGGACCTTCAGCTGCCCGCAGATTCCGGAGTGTCGGAACGCACTCCCGCCCCGCGCATCGTTCCCATCCTCCCAGACGGCGGTTTTGCCTCAGGCTGTATGGAGTCTTTTTCCCGCACTGCACTCGCTCCTGGAATCATCCGATATTTTGGCGGGCCGGACCTTCCCTCTTGGGCGGGCGGAAAAGCGGTGCTGATCCACACCTATCACTACCGGCCTGCCTTGTTTCTGGCACAGAGCCACGGCATACACCTGGAGAATGTGACCGTCCGCGCCCAATACGGGATGGGACTTTTGGCCTGGCGGTGCCAAGACCTGTCCCTGCGGACACTGAACGTAATTCCCTCTCCCGGCGCCGCCATCAGCGTCAACACCGACGCCTGCCACTTTGCCAGCTGTGACGGAACTATCCAACTGGAGCATTGTTGCTTTCACGCCAGCGAGGACGACGCACTCAACGTCCACAATTATTATTATGATGCAGTGCCGCTGGGCAGAACAAACTATCTGCTCCCGGTCAACTCCCCCACATTCCCTCACGCGCAGGTCATCGACGCCCCCCTTCCTGGCGAAATACTGGGACTTTATGACCGGAATACCTTGCAACCTCTGGGCAATTATACCGTAACCGCACAGGAAGAGGACCATGACGCGCTGGCTGCACGGGTAACTCTAGACCGGTCCTTGGACCAGAACGGCCTGCTGCTCAACCAAAATCTGCAGCCCCGTATTATTGTCCGGGACTGCCAGTTCCAATCTATTCTCACCCGCTGCCTTCTGCTCCGCGGGAAAACTGTTCTGGTCACCGGATGTACGTTCCGGGACTGTCCGGGCACAGCTGTCCACATCGCTCCGGAAACGGAATGGCGGGAAGGAGGCGGTGTGGGCAGCGCCCTGCTGGAACACAACCTCTTCGACCACGTAGGTTTCGGTGACTACGGCATTCACGGCAATGCCTCGGTTCTGTGCGTGGAGGGCGGCTGTCCCAGCCCAAGCATGGCAGTTCATGGCCGGATTCTGTTCCGGAACAATCAGCTTCAAAACCTCTCTGCCCCTCGTCCCTCCCTGTCGGTCTCCGGTGCCGAGACGTTCCGGGCTGCTCTGTGAACGAGTTTTTCTCCGGCTCTGCTTCCTCCTCGCTTGTCTTTCGTCCCTGACATTGACAATGTCTCTCCCCCGGGCTATAATTTTTCCAGACCACAACAGGCTGGAGGCGATGGCTGTGAGACAGTGCATGGACGCGGACAATCTGCACCGCAGGTTGAAAAAAATCATCGGCCAGGTGCAGGCAATCGACCGGATGATTGACCAGGATATCCCCTGTGAGGACATTCTGGCCCAGATCAACGCCGCGAAATCCGCACTCCACGGGTGCGGGAAGGTGGTTCTGGAAGGGCATATCAGGCACTGCGTCCGGGACGGGATTGAGCACGGCGACGCAGATAAGACCATCGAGCAATTCACCAAAGCGGTGGAACGGTTTTCCAATATGGGATGATTCTTCTTCAAAAAGCAGCCCGGCGGGCTGCTTTTTCTCCTTGACAATATACCCCCCTGGGTATATTGTATACACATACCCCCATAGGTATATAACTGTGGAGGCGAATTCAAGGCGAGGAGGGATGCGGCGGGCTTCTTCCCGGTGGAAGAGGCCTTGCCGCCGGTTATGAAAGCATACACAGAAAGGTTGGAGCATCTGCTGGAGCTGGGCGGAATCAAGAAAGACATCGTTCCGCTGGTCCTGTCCGGGGCTGCGGTGCTGTTAAGTCTGGCAAAGTTCCGGCCGTTCCCCTTTGATCTGGCCTGGGTGGCCATTCTTCTGTGCGGCGTGCCCATTATTCTGGAGGCGGTCATCGGCCTGGTCACCGCCTTTGACATCAAAGCGGACGTGCTGGTGTCCATCGCGCTGATCGCCTCGGTGTGCATCGGCCAGGATTTCGCCGCCGGCGAGGTGGCCTTTATCATGCAGCTGGGCGGGCTGCTGGAGGAACTGACTGTGGCCAAAGCCCGGGCAGGCATTGAAAAGCTGGTCCATCTGACGCCCCGGACCGCCCGGGTGCTGAGAGACGGAGGGGAGTGTGTCGTTCCCGCCGAACAGGTGCGGGTGGGAGATGTCCTGCGTGTTCTGCCGGGCGAGGGCATTCCGGTGGACGGGGTGATCGTCTCCGGGCAGACCTCCATCAACCAGGCCGTGATGACCGGCGAGTCCCTCCCGGTGGACAAAACCGTGGGAGACGAGGTGTCCAGCGGCACCGTCAACCAATTCGGGGCCTTTGAGATGCGGGCCACCAAGGTGGGGGAGGACAGCTCCATCCAGCGGATGATCCGCCTGGTCCAGTCCGCGGATGCGGGGAAGGCCAAAATCGTCGGCATCGCGGACCGCTGGGCCACCTGGATCGTGGTCATCGCCCTGAGTGCCGCCGCCCTCACCTGGCTCATCACCGGCGAGATTCTCCGCGCCGTGACCATTCTCGTGGTGTTCTGTCCCTGTGCCCTGGTGCTGGCCACACCCACCGCCATCATGGCCGCCATCGGAAATGCCACCCGGCATGGCTTCCTGGTCCGGGAGGGCGACGCTCTGGAGCGTCTGTCCCAGGTCAGGATGATCGCCTTTGACAAAACCGGGACCCTGACCTACGGCACCCCTGAGGTGATCGCCGTCACCAGCGTCTCCCCCGGCTTCACACGGGAGCAGGTCTACCAGCTGGCCGCCGGCGTGGAGAGCCTGTCCGAGCACCCTCTGGGAAAGGCCGTCGTCCGCTGCTGCAAGCAGGAGTGCGGCGCCTGGCTGCCCCCGGTCCAGGATTTCCGGATGATTCCCGGCCGGGGGGTCAGCGCCTGGGCGGACGGCCGGCAGATCCTGGCCGGCAACCCGGAACTGCTGCGGGAACATGGCATAAAGCTGTCTCCGCCCGCACAGGCGGAACAGTTCCTCCGGGACGGCTGCACCGTCATCTACCTTGCGGTGGACGGGGAGTTCACCGGATATCTGGTTCTGTCTGACACGCTGCGCCAGGAGAGCTCCGGCATGATCAAACGGCTCCGGCAGCTGGGTGTACAGCCCGTCCTGCTCACCGGCGATCACGAAAACGCCGCAACTGCCATGGCAGCCCGGTTGGGCATTGAGACCGTGCAGGCAAACTGTCTGCCGGAGGACAAGCTGAACGCCATTGACCGCTTCCAGGCCGCGGGCAAGCCCGTGTGTATGATTGGGGACGGCATCAACGACGCCCCTGCGCTGAAAAAGGCGCAGGTGGGCATCGCCATGGGCGGCGTGGGCAGCGACATCGCCGTGGATGCCGCCGACATTGCCCTGGTGGACGACGAGGTGAAGGAACTGCCCCATCTGATCGCCCTGTCCCGGCGGATGATGACCACCATCAGGGTCAACATGACCTTCTCCATGGCGCTGAACTTCATCGCCATCGTCCTGGCCATCAACGGAACGCTGAATCCGGTGGTGGGCGCACTGGTGCACAACGCGGGCTCTGTCCTCGTCATCGTCAACTCCGCCTTCCTTCTGACCTGGAAGCAAAAATAGCTGACCGCGCAAATATGCCCCGCCTTGATTTCTCTGTCCATCAAGGCGGGGCAATTGTCTTGCCGGTTCAGGTCTCCGGCAGGCACACGGTAAAGGTCACGCGGTTGTCGGCGCTGGCCGCCCGGATCGTGCCGCCGTGGAGCTCCACAATCTCCCTGGCAATGGCCAGGCCCAGCCCCGCGCCGCCGTCCCGGGTGGACCGGGAACTGTCCAGGCGGAAGAACTGTTCGAACATCCGCTCCAGCTTCTCCGGGGGAATGGTCCTGCCCCGGTTGGAACAGGTGAGGACAATCTGTCCTTCCTCCCGCCGGGCGGAAAGGTCCACCACGGTGTCCGGGGTGCTGTAGTGACAGGCATTGCGCAGCAGATTATCGAACACCCGGGAAAGCTTGTCCGGGTCGCAGTCATACTCCAGCCGCTCCGGCAGGGACAACCGGCAGGTGAGGTGTCTCTCCCTCAACTGGGGCTCGAACTCACTGGCCACCTGGCGGAGCATCATGGTCAGATCCACCGGCTGCTTCTCCAGTTCCAGATGGGTCAGGTTAAAGCGGGTGATGTCGAAAAACTCGTTGATCAGCTCCTCCAGCCGCTCCGCCTTGTCCAGGGCGACGCCGGTATACCGTGCCCGCAGTTCCGGGGAGATCTGGGGCTCGTCCCGCAGCAGGGTGAGGTAGCCGATGACGCTGGTCAGCGGAGTTTTCAGGTCGTGGGCCAGATAGACGATCAAATCATTTTTCCGCTGCTCCGCCTCTTTCGCCGCTCTGGCGCTGCGCAGCGCCTGCTCCCTGGCCAGATTGAGCTGTCCTGCCGTCCCCTCCATCCCCCGGGGCAGGGTGATGGGCTCCTCGCCGGGCATCGCCAGCTGCTCCGCCGCCCGGGCAAGGGCAGCCAGCTGATAGATGGGTCTTGCCAGAAAAAAGTAGCTGATCACGGCCCACCCGGCCAAAATCACCACTGCGCACACCGGCACGAGATAAAACCGGATCCAGTCTGTAATCGGATAAAAGGGCGTGGCGTACCAGGGCAGCAGGGAGCAGAAAAACAAAAACAACAGCACCACAGCCACCCACGCCAGCAAAATCAGCAGATAGAGCCCCCAGACCCGAAGGGTATTCCGCCGCACCCCGACTCCGGGGCGCATCAGGTCCGTCAGGCCTGAGCTCAGATTATTCAATGACATATCCCACTCCCCACACTGTCCTGATGAATTTTGGCTTCCGGCTGGGTTCGTGCATCTTCTCCCGCAGCCGGGCGATGTGGGTCATGACGGTGTTCCCGCCGTCCAGGCACCGCTCTCCCCACACCGCCTCGAACAGCTCCTCGCTGGGCACCACCTGCCCCCTTCGCTGACACAGATACCACAGGATGGAGAACTCCAAAGGCGTCAGGGCCAGCTCCTCTCCATACAGGAAGCATTTGTGGCTGGCCCTGGAAATCTGCAGCCCCCGAACATCGAAGCTTTGGGGCTCCGCCGGGACAGGGCAGTTGTACCGGGTGGCGCGGCGCAGCTGCGTCTTCACCCGGGCCACCAGCTCCAGGGGGTTGAAGGGTTTGGTGATGTAGTCATCCGCTCCCAGGGTCAAGCCCGTGATCTTGTCCACATCCTCCACCCGGGCGGTGAGCATGAGGATGGGAAACAGGTGGTCCTCCCGGATCTTCCGGCACAGCGTAAACCCATCCATATCCGGCAGCATCACGTCCAGGATCGCCAGATCCAGCCGCTCCCGGGCCACGCAGTCCAGCGCCCCGGCGGCATCGTAGGCCCTGTGTACCGTAAATCCCTCGTTGTTCAGATAGACCTCCACCAGCTCAGCGATGGCCGCCTCGTCGTCCACCACCAGAACCTCCGCATTCATGACCGGCTGTCCCTCCGTTTTCTCCCGGATGA
This sequence comes from uncultured Oscillospiraceae bacterium, assembly GCA_944385435.1. Taxonomy (GTDB): domain Bacteria; phylum Bacillota; class Clostridia; order Oscillospirales; family Oscillospiraceae; genus Enterenecus. The sequence continues at coordinate 22,649 of CALWXG010000017.1, read as the reverse complement.
TCCGAAACTCATCCCTTGCATTATTGTAAACCATTTTCATTATAGAGAGCGCCACCCCGGTTGTCAACGGAATTTGCCGCCTCTGCCCCATTCCGGACCGCAGACAGGTGCAGGCCGTTGCTTCTTGCTGCAGCTTCTGATAGAATGATCCTGTCCGCTTATGCCCACTGATTGTGACCCTGCTGCCCGGCCAACCGGAGCAGGGTCCAGTGGAATCAACCAGGAGGTGTTATGCCATGGCACTCGAAGAACCCCTTCCGCCGCAGGTGCACCAGATCGGCGAGGCCCTCCGCCGGCTACATGATGCCGCGCTGGAACTGTATACCGCTCAGGTGGAGGCGGTTCTCGCCGGAAGCATCCGCAGCCCCCGGGAGATTGAAGCCATTCTGGACGGGTTGATGGATTTCGGAGCGGATGACCGATTCCGGGCTCTCTATCAGAAGCTGTGCCGCCGCATATACCCCCAATACCCCACGATGGTGGCGGAACATGTCCTGCTCTGGCGGTCCATTCACGATCCGGAAGCACAGGCCGCACAGCAGGAGAACCAACCGCCCGCAGACTGATCTGACCAGAATTGTTGGTTGGGTCTCTTGCTTCCAGCCGCCAATTTAATCCATTTCCGGGCATACTCCTATCGCGGACAGAACCGGCCCGGGAGGCAAAACAGCTGCGGAACCAGACGTTGGCGGTACATGACCGAGCTGAAACGAAAGAAGCCAGAAGTCAGATTGTATTTCACTTGCAACAAGAGCCAAACCACAATAGCATAATACAGGCGCGGGCAGATTCAACTATAGTTTAAGTAGGGCTTGCTGAACAAATTTTATATGAATTTGCTGTCACCCCCCACGCGGGGCGCGAATTGAAATTGTCCTGAACTCTTTCCAGCTCACCGGCCCCGCCGCTCAGAACGGGAGCAGCTGATACTCCTGTTCCAGCAGATCCATCCAAAGCAGCTGTCCGGTCAGGGAACTGGCCCGGCCGCACAGCAGCTTGATGGCCTCCGTCGCCTGGACTGCTGCACACAGCCCGGCGGTGGGGGAGAGGCTCCCCGGATCAGCCTGGCCCGGAGTGTCCGCCGGGTAGAGCCGCTCCATCATGCCGCTGTCCGGCAGCATCACCGCCGCCTGGGCATACCATCCCTGGATGGCCCCGTGGACCAGGGGGATGCCCGCCTCACGGCAGGCCCCGGCCAGGATGCGCCGGGCCGCCGGGCTGTCCAGGGCGTCCAGAACCAGGTGGTGGCCGGCGATGAGCCGGCCGGCGTTGTCTTCGGTGAGATAGACGGGAAGGGCCTCCACGGCGACCTCCGGGTTGACCAGGGCGGCCCGGGCCCGGGCCGCCTCCGCCTTGGACCGGCCCAGGCTGGTCTCATCCGCCAGAAGCTGGCGGTTCAGATTGCTGGGGGCAAACACATCCCCGTCGCACACCGTCACCGCACCCACCCCCGCCCGGAGCAGGTGCTCCAGGAGATAGCCCCCCAGCCCGCCGCAGCCGGCCAGAAACACTCGACTCTCCCGCAGGTGCAGGCACTCCTCCTCGGTGAGGGGGCCAAGATTGCGGATATAGCGCTCCTGCATGGCAGTTCCACCTTTCTTGCTTGGTTTGCTCTCATTTTACCCGATTCCCCCGGGGGCGGCAAGCCCCGGGGGGGGGATTTGGCCCACCCTATGCTCAGTCCTGTATCAGGAGGGAAATTTCATGCTCACAGTCAAAACCCCGGACGAGGCCCTGGAGATCATCCATTCCGCCTTCGTCCCTCTGAACCGGCCCCCGCAGGCCGTTCCCCTCAGCGCCGCCCTGGGCCGGGTGCTGGCCCGGGACGTAACTGCGGACGCCTGGGTCCCGGACTTTCACCGCTCCGCGGTGGACGGCTACGCCGTCCGGGCCGCGGACACCTTCGGCTGCTCCGACGCCCTGCCCGCCCAGCTCATCCTGGCCGGCGAGGTCCGGATGGGGGAGGGGGCGGGGCTGACCCTGGCCCCGGGCCAGTGCGCCGCCGTCCCCACAGGCGGGGAGGTGCCCGCCGGCGCGGACGCGGTGCAGATGCTGGAGCTGTGTGAGGACTACGGCGACGGCACCATCGGCGTCCTGAAAAGCGTGGCCCCGGGCCACAACATGATTTTCCGGGGGGACGATGTCAAGCCCGGGGACCGGGTGCTCCCCGCCGGCCGCCGGCTGGAGCCCCAGGACATCGGCGCCCTGGCCGCCCTGGGGGTGACGGATGTGCCGGTGCTGCCCCGGCTCCGGGTGGGGGTGCTGTCCACCGGGGACGAGCTGGTGGCGCCGGACCATCCCCCCGCCGCCGGCCAGGTCCGGGACGTGAACGGGCCGCTGGTGTGCGCCCTGCTGGAGCAGGCGGGGGCCCTGCCCCAATTTTACGGCATTGTCCCGGACCGGGAGGCGCGGCTGCGGCAGACGGTGGAACAGGCCCTGGCAGAGCAGGACGCCGTGATCCTGTCCGGAGGCAGCTCGGTGGGGGAGAAGGACGCGGCCTACCGGGTGATGTCCGCCCTGGGGGAAGTTCTCTTCCACGGCATCGCCATGAAGCCGGGCAAGCCCACCCTGCTGGGCCGGACACCGGCGGGCAAGGCCATGGTGGGCCTGCCGGGGCATCCGGTGGCCGCCCTGTTCGTCACCCACCTCTTTGTCCGGGCCCTTCTGGCCCGGCTGGAGGGCCGGGAACTGCGCCGGCGGCAGGTGACCGCCCGGCTCACCGAGGGGGTGTCCGCCAACCACGGCCGGGCCCAGTACAACGGCGCCCTCCTCCGGGAGGGGCCCCAGGGGCTGGAGGCCCTGCCCATCCGGGGCAAGTCCGGGCTCATCACCGCCCTGGCCGGGGCGGACGGCTACTTCTGCATTCCCCGGGACTGTGAGGGCTTCCCCGCCGGAGCCCAGGTCCTGGTCCATATCTTCCTCGCGGACTGACCGCCGCGAGGGCTTGGAGGGATCCTGTATGGCATTTCAATATCTCAACAACCGGCCTCTGGACGAGGCCAGAAGCCAGTATCTGGCCCTGCTCCAAGAGCAGGGCTTCACCCCCCGGACGGAGACCATCCCGGTCCAGGCCGCCGCGGGCCGGATCACCGCCCGGGCGGTGTACGCCCGCATCTGCACGCCCCACTACCCCGCCTGCGCCATGGACGGCATCGCCGTCTCCGCCGGGGACACCTTCGGCGCCAGCGACACCACCCCCGTCTCCCTGACCCCGGAACAGTACACCGTGGTGGACACCGGCGACCCCCTGCCCGACGGGCGGGACGCGGTGATCATGGTGGAGGAGGTGGTCTTCACCGAAGGGCAGGCGGTGATCCGCCAGGCCGCCGCCCCCTGGCAGCACGTGCGTCAGATCGGAGAGGATATCTGCGCCGGGGAGATGCTCCTGCCCGGCCACACGGCCATCTCCCCCGCCGCCATCGGGGCCATGCTGGCCGCCGGCGTGCTGGAGGCGGAGGTGTTGGCCCGGCCGGTCATCGGCATCATCCCCACCGGGGACGAGGTGGTGCCCCCCTCCGCCGACCCGAAGCCGGGGGATGTGATGGAGTTCAACTCCTCCATCTTCTCCGCCATGGTGGAGCAGTGGGGGGCGCAGCCCAGGACCTATCCCATCGTCCCGGACCGGGAGGAGGCACTGCGCGACGCCCTGTCGGGCGCCCTGAAGGAGTGCGACATGGTGCTGCTCAACGCCGGCTCCTCCGCCGGGCGGGAGGACTACGCCGCCGCCGTCATCGGCCAGGTGGGGGAGGTCTTCTGCCACGGCCTGGCCATCCAGCCGGGCAAGCCCGCCATCCTGGGCCATCTGAGGGCCAAGCCCATCCTGGGCGTGCCCGGCTACCCGGTGTCCGGCATCATCGTCATCGAACAGCTGCTGCGGCCCCTGGTGGATCTGTGGCTGTGCCGGGCGCCCCAGCCCGCCGAGACCGCCCAGGCGGTGCTCAGCCGCCGGGTGGTGTCCAGCCTGAAGTACCGGGAGTTCGTCCGGGTGCGCCTGGGCCAGGTAGACGGGAGGCTGGTGGCCGCCCCCCTGGCCCGGGGCAGCGGGGTGGTGTCCTCCTTCCTGAAGGCCGACGGCATTCTGGAGATCCCCCAGGGCAGCGAGGGGCTGGAGGCGGGGACTTCCGTCCGCGTCCGTCTGCTGCGCCCCGCCCGGGATCTGGAGCACACCCTGGTGGCCATCGGCAGCCACGACCCCCTGCTGGACGAGCTGGCCGACCTGCTCCATCTGGCGGACCCCAGCGCCTGTATGAGCTCCTCCCACGTGGGCTCCATGGGGGGCCTCATGGCCATCCGCCGGCGGGAGACCCACATGGCCGGCTGCCACCTGCTCAACGAGGCCGACGGCACCTACAATACCGCCTTCCTGGAAAAGCAGTTCCCCCAGGGGGGCGTGTACCAGGTGGAGTGCGTGGGCCGGACCCAGGGCCTGATGGTGGCCCCCGGCAATCCCCTGCACCTGTCCGGCTTCGGGGACATCGCCCGGCCCGGGCTGCGTTACGTCAACCGCCAGAAGGGCTCCGGCACCCGCATCCTGGCCGACTACCTGTGCCGGAAGGAGGGGGTGGATCCCGCCCAGGTCTACGGCTATGACCGGGAGGAGTTCACCCACACCGCCGTGGCCGCCCAGATCGCCGGCGGCACCGCCGACGCGGGCATGGGGATCTACTCTGCAGCGCAGATCTACGGTCTGGACTTCCTGCCGGTGTGCGTGGAGCAGTATGACCTGATCATCCCCGACTACGCCTGGGACACCCCCATGATCCGCCGGGTGCTGGACATCCTGGCCGGACCGGAATTCCGGGCCCGGCTGGAACAGCTGGGCGGCTACACCCTGGATCAGCCGGGCCGGGTGCGCCATGTCTTCTGAGGAGCGTTTCGACGCGGTGGTGCTGGGCGGCGGGCTGCTGGGCTGCTTTGCCGCCCGGCATCTCACGTCTTACAAGCTGCGCTGCGCCCTGGTGGAGGCCCGGGAGGACGTGTGCACCGGCATCTCCCGGGGCAACAGCGCCATTGTCTACACCGGCTGCGACAACAAATCCGGCACTTTGAAGGCCCGGCTGTGCGTACAGGCCAACCGGACCTTTGAAGCTCTGTGCGCTCAGCTGGGCGTCCCCTTTGTCCGCCGGGGCTCCCTGCTGGTGAGCTATGGTCCCCGGGGGGACCAGGTGGTCCGGCGCAAATACCGGCAGGGGCGGGACAATGGGGTGGAAAATCTGGAGATCCTCACCGGGGCCCAGGCCGAAGCGATGGAGCCCGGGCTGGCCCCGGGGATCTCCTGCGCCCTGCTGGCCCCCGGCACCGGGGTGACCGACCCCTGGGCGCTGTGTTTCGCCGCCTGTGAGAACGCGCAGGCCAACGGCTGCCGGGTCTGGCGCAACGCCCCGGTGACCGCCCTGGCCCGGGAGGGGGCGAACTGGATCGTCACCGCCGGTCCCCACACCCTCCGGGCAGGGGCGGTGCTCAACTGCTGCGGGCTGAACGCCCACCGGGTCCAGGAGCTGTGTACGTCCCCCGCCGTGCGGGTCATCCCCGACCGGGCGGACTATCTGGTGCTGGATCAGCCGGCGGGGCCCTTCGTCCGCCATGTGATTTTTCAGGAGCCGGAGCAGAAGGGCAAGGGCCTCACCCTGGTGCCCACCACCGACGGCAAGCTGCTCCTGGGCCCCTCGGAGCAGCCCGGCGGGGAGGCGTCTGACCGGGCCGTGACGGCGCAGGGGCTGGACTTTCTCCGCAGCAGGGCAGCCCGGGTGGTCCCAGGCCTGGACCTGAGCCAGGTGATCCGGGCCTTCGGGGCGGTGCGGCCCAATCCCTTCCATGTCCGCAGGGAGGGGGAGGGCTGGGTGCCGGAAGAGCGGGGCATCCACAGCTTTGCCATCGAGCACCCCCACCCGGGGCTCTGGTCCCTCATCGGAATCAAGACCCCGGGGCTCACCTGCGCCGACGCCCTGGGGGCCATGCTGGCCGGGGAAGCTGCGGCCTATCTGGGCAAGGACGCCCCCAATCCGGAGTTTGACCCCTGCCGCACCCCGCCGCCCAGGCCCCGGGACCTGGATCTTCCGGCGCGCCGGGCGCTGGTACAGGCCAACCCCGCCTATGGAAGGGTGGTCTGCCGGTGCGAGGACGTCACCGAGGGGGAGATTTTAGAGGCCATCCGCCGGGGGGCGGTGACTCTGGACGGGGTGAAGCGCCGGGTGGGCACGGGCCTGGGCCGGTGCCAGGGCAGCTGGTGTGCGGACCGGGTGCTGGAGCTGCTCTCCCGGGAGCTGGGCCTCTCCCCCTGGGAGGTGACCCAGGACGGGCCGGGCAGCCCGCTGCTGGGAGGTGAGCGCCGTGACCTGTGACGTGCTGGTGATCGGAGCCGGGGCGGCGGGGATGGCGGCCGCCCTCTCCGCCCTGGAGGCGGGGGCGGGAACGGTCTTTCTGATCGACCGGGATACCCGCCTGGGGGGCGTGCTGCCCCAGTGCCTCCACTCCGGCTTCGGCGAGGTGATCTTCCGCCAGGAGCTCACCGGGGCGCAGTACGCCGCCCGGTGGGCCGCCCGGGTGGAGGCCGCCCCCATCTGCCTTCGCCTGGACACCACGGTTCTTGCCGTCAGCCCGGAGCGCCGGGCCCTGCTCTCCGGCCCGGCAGGGGTGGAGGAGGTGTCCTTCCGCGCCCTGGTGCTGGCCGCCGGCTGCCGGGAGGTGCCCATCGGGGCACTGGCCCTGCCCGGTACCCGCCCGGCGGGGGTGTTCACCGCCGGCCAGGCCCAGCGGATGGTGAACCTGGAGGGCCTCACCCTGGGCCGGGACGCCGTGATTCTGGGCAGCGGGGACGTGGGCCTGGTGATGGCCCGGCAGCTCACCCTCGCCGGCTGTCAGGTGTCGGCAGTGGTGGAGCAGCGGGAGCGCTGCGGCGGCCTGCCGAGAAATTACCGCCGGAGCATTGTGGAGTGCGGCATCCCCCTGCTCACCCGCACCACGGTGAGCCGGGTCCACGGCGCCGGCAGGGTCCGGGGCGTCACCCTCCGGCAGCTGGACACCGGCGAGGAACGCTTCCAGCCCTGTGATACCCTGATCACCGCCCTGGGCATGGTCCCGGAGCGGGAGCTGCTGCGGCCGCTGGGGAATCCCCTGCCTTCCTGGGTGTTTTTGTGCGGCAACTGCCATCACATCCACCGGACGGTGGACACGGTGAGCCTCCAGGGAGCGCAGGCGGGGCGGGAGGCCGCCGCGCTGGCTCTGGAATCCGGAGCCGCCGGCTGACCGGCCGGTCTCCACTGCGGTTTGACCAAAGCCGTTCCGAACCAGGGCCCGCTTCCCGGCGGGCTCTGGTTTTTTCGGCGCCTTTTTTCCGTTTTGCCTGGCTCCGGTCCAGGTTTGAGTTGAATTCCGCTGGGTTTGTGCTATGATAAAGGTGAAAAATCCATTGCAGGAGTTATCCTGTGGGAGGCGATACGATGTCTTCAAAATATGGCGGATATATGGGAAAGGTCGTCCAGGTGGACCTGGCCACCGGGGAGGTCTCCCCCTATCCCTGGTCCGACCGGGAGCGGGAGCTGTACATCGGCGGCAAGATCATGGCGGCCAAGATCCTCAGCGACCACCTCACCGGAAAGGAAAAGCCCTTCTCCGACCAGAACCTGCTGGTCATCGCCACCGGGCCCCTCACCGGGACGGGGGCGCCCAGTTCCAGCCGCTTCAACATCTCCACCCTGTCCCCCCAGACCGGCCTGCTGGCCTCCTCCAACTGTGGGGGCAATTTCGGCTACTACCTGAAGAAGGCGGGCTACGACGCGCTGATCCTCCGGGGGCAGGCCAGGGAGCACACCTGGCTGGAGATCCGCAACGACAAATTCATCTTCCACAACGCCGATGGGCTGTGGGGCAAGAAGGCCTCCGAGACCCAGGCCGCCCTCTCCCAGCTGCTGACCCAGGACGGCGCCCCGGACAAGAGCGGCAAGCTGTGCATCGGCCCGGCGGGGGAGAATCGGGTGCTCTACGCCTCCATCATCAGCAACGAGCGAATCTCCGGCCGCACCGGCATGGGGGCCATCATGGGCTGGATGAATCTGAAGGCCGTCACCGTCACCGGCAACCATGTGGTGCGTCCCTATGATCCGGAGGGAATGCTGAAGTGGAACCGGAAGTGGTTTCACTATCTCCGCACCCACCCTCTCACCGGGGAACAGCTGCCCCGCATCGGCACCGCCGGGCTGGTGAGCCAGATGCAGATGCGCAAGATCCTGGCCACAGAGAACTTCAAGCACGGCCAGAACGAGAGCTTTGAAAAGGTCAACGGCGAGCGGCTGGCGGAGGAGTTCAACGTGGTGAACAAGGGCTGTCTCACCTGTCCCATCCGGTGCGCCCGCACGGTGGCTTTGGACGGGCAGGAGGTGAAGGGCCCCGAGCTGGAGACCCTGGGCCTGCTGGGCGGCGGCATCCGCAACGACAACATGGAGCTGCTGCTGCGCTGGAACTATGAGCTGGACGAGCTGGGCATGGACTCCATCTCCGCCGCCGGCACCCTGGCCTGGGCCATGGAGGCCAACGAAAAGGGCGTCTGGAACTGCGGCCTGAACTTCGGCGACGTGGGCGGCATCTCCCGGCTGTGGGAGGACATCGCCCACCGCCGGGGCATCGGCGACGAGCTGGCCAACGGCTCCAAACGGCTGTCGGAGAAGTACGGCGGGAAGGAGTTTGCCATCCAGTCCAAGGGGCTGGAACTGTCCGCCTACGAGCCCCGCCACGCCGTGGGCATGGGCCTGGGCTACGCCGTGTCCAACCGGGGCGGCTGCCACCTGAACGGCGGCTACCTGGTCATCCTGGAGGGCCTGGGACTGAACATCGACAGCCAGACCCCCAAGGCCAAGGCGGATCTCACCGTCATGTTCCAGAACCTGATGGAGATGATCTCCGCCTCGGGCCAGTGCCTGTTCACCTCCTACGCCTTCTTCCCCGGCTTCCTCATGTCCCGACCCAACGCCTGGTATACCCAGGCGGTGAACAAGGTACTCCCCCACGCGGGTGCGGCGGTGCGGCTGCTCAACCGCTTCCCCCAGCTGGTCCACATGCATCTCTCTCCGGTGTTTCACCACACCAGGGGCTTTCAGTACGCCACCGGGATGCCCATGACCTTCGGCAAATACATGAGCATCGGCAACCGGGGCTATACCCTGGAGCGCAGCGTCAACTGCCGCTTCGGCGTGTCCGCAAAGGACGACACCCTGCCCAAACGGCTCACCGACGAGCTGGAGCGCCCGGACGAGCCCAGAAGCCGCGTCCCCCTGGACAAGATGAAGCCCGTCTATTACGCCGCCCGGGGCTGGGACTCCAACGGCATCCCCACCCGGAGCACCCTGCGCCGGCTGAAGCTGAAAGGGGGCGGCTGACATGGTGAGCGTCAAGCTGTTCGGCGCCCTGCGCCTGCGCTCCGGGCTGAAGGAATATCAGCTGGAGGCCAAAAACCTGGATGAGCTCTACGCCCGGCTGGCGGAAATCTCCGCCGGCACCGGTCTGGAGCCTGTCACCGTGAAAGACCTGCGCGCCTGCATCGTCATGATCAACGGCAAACAGTGCAGGCCCCGCCACGCCCTGTCGGACGGGGACGCGGTGGTGCTGCTGACCCCGGCCAGCGGCGGTTGAGAGGAGGTTGCATCGTATGTCCTATCGGATCACGGACAAGTGCAGGGGCTGCACCCTTTGCGCCAAGAACTGCCCCATGAAAGCCATCACCGGGACGGTGAAGGAGCGCCACGTCATCGACCCGGACCGCTGCGTCAGCTGCGGGCTGTGCGGCAGGCTGTGCGCCTTCGGCGCCATCGTGGACGACCGGGGGATGGCGGCGGCCAAAGTGCCCAAGGACCAGTGGAAAAAGCCCCGGATCGACCCGGCGCTGTGCGCCGCCTGCTCGGTGTGTGTGGAGAACTGCCCCAGGGAATGTCTCGCCATTTCAGACCCCAAATATCACGGCGACATCACCATGATCGCCCTGCTGCGGGCCCCGGAGGACTGCATCGGCTGCGGCATCTGCGCGGCGCGGTGCCCGGTGGAGGCCATCTCCCTGGTGTGACAGCGGAAGATTCAACGACGAAGAAAGGAGCATCGTTATGAATATTTTAGGCAAGGCATATTGCAGGACCTTTCAGGCGTGCCTGAAGGTTGGAAACTATCTTCTGGGCTACCGGACCCCGGAGGTTCAGCAGGGCCCGGGCAGCGTGAAACGGCTTCCCGAGTTCATCCGCAGCCTGGGTATCACCAACGTGCTGGTGGTCACCGACGCCAGCCTGATGAAGCTGGAGCTGCCCAAGCCCATGCTGGAGGCCATGGACGCCGCCGGCGTGTCCTACACGGTGTATGACGGAGTGTGTCCCAACCCCACCTCCGACAACGTGGAGGAGGGGCTCCGGATCTACCTGGAGCACGGCTGCAAGGGCATTGTGGCCATCGGCGGCGGCTCCCCCATCGACTGCGCCAAGGCCATCGGCGCCCGGGTGGCCCGGCCCAACAAGTCTGTGGTCCAGCTCCAGGGCCTGCTGAAGGTGCGCCACAAGCGGCGCATCCCGCCCTTCGTGGCGGTGCCCACCACCGCCGGCACCGGCTCGGAGACCACCGTGGCCGCCGTCATCACCGACTCCGCCACCCACCACAAGGCGTCCATCAACGACACCGCCATCCTGCCCCATTACGCCGTGCTGGACCCGGAGCTGACCATCGGCCTGCCCCCCTTCATCACCGCCACCACCGGCATGGACGCACTGTGCCACGCGGTGGAGGCCTACACCAACCACACCTACAACACCCGGCTGGAGAACCGCTACGCCGAGGAGGCGGTGAAGCTCATCCATGAGAACCTGCTCACCGCCTACCACGACGGGAAGAACCTCCAGGCCCGGCAGAACATGCAGCTGGCGGCCTTCAAGGCAGGCCGGGCCTTCACCCGGGGCTGCGTGGGCTACGTGCACGCCATCGGCCACACCCTGGGCGGCCTGTACGGCACCCCCCACGGCCTGGCCATGTCCATCCTGCTGCCCCATGTGATGCGGGAATTCGGGCCGGCGGTTCGCATCCGGCTGGCCCGGCTGGCCGACGTGTGCGGCATGGGTCCGGGCACAGTGGCGGAGAAGGCGGAGCGCTTTATCCAGTGGATCGAACATCTGAAACAGGAGATGGGCATTCCGGAGAAGCTGGACATGATCCAGGACGAGGATGTCCCCCAGATCATCACCTGGGCCATGAAGGAGGGCAATCCCCTCTACCCCGTCCCGGTCCTGTGGGGCAGGGAGGAGTTCCGGCAGTTCATTGACAAAGTGCGGGCCTGAGCGCCCGGAATGGCACTGCCCTGTGGGTACGGACTGCGCAGCGCTTTCCGGCAAAAAGGACTGTAAAAACAGACAAATCTAACAGGAGACTCCCCATTAACTGAGTAGCCGCTCGCTCATGCCACCGTGCGTACTGTCCGGTACCCAACGGTTCAATCCCTTTGCGTGAAGTTTTCGAATTTGCCCGCACTGAGCCGGAACGTCATAATATTCGGCCAGTGCGGGCTTTTCGTTTGCAAAGGTTCGATTGAAAAACAGACTGCCCCCCTTTTCTCTTTTTTCGGTTCCTGGTCAGTTCCCGTTCCCCCTCCAGAAACGCTCGGCAGGAATCCAGCATATGCTCCGCGACTCGTTCAGGTTTGGTTCCCGCTACGATACCGTCAAAAATTGCCCTGGGAAACCGGCCGGCTTGACAAAACAACCGCCGGAGATTACTATTACAGACAGAAACCCTCTGACCGGCCCGGCCGGGAGAGGCGGCGCACGCGTGTATCCTTCCAAATGGTGGACGAGCCCTTTGGCAGTGGACGCTCGGAGCATGTCATGGATGGAGCCGCCGGGTTTTTCCTGCTCAAATCCAGGAAGTCCCGACTCTGTCATCCTGCCCGGCATCACTCCGCTCGCGGCTTCCAGACTGGCCCTTCCGGGGGAATGATACGAAATGGAGATGGATCTGAAATGAAAAAGATTGCAGCAATCCTGCTGTCCCTGTCCCTGCTTGCGGCGCTGCTCACCGCATGCGCGCAGCCGCAGTCCACGGAAAGCCAGGCCCCTGCCCCCGCCAACTCCGAGAGTGCCGCTCCGGAGAGCCAGGCCCCTGAGAGTGAGGAGCCCGCGGCGGAAGGGGTGGATCTGACCATCCTGTTTGAGGCCGACGACGACATGATCAACAACTACTCCCTGCTGGCCGTCAACCCCGACGCCCCCTTTGTGGACGCGGACGGCAACCCGGTGTCCGACGTGTACATCAACACCGAGGGCGCCTCCGCCCTGATCAACTGGATGCTCTCCGAGGAGGGCAAGACCGCCGCCGCTGAGTACGGCTACGCCGACTACGGCGAGTACCTCTTCTACCTCACCGAAGACGGCCCGGTGTCCACTGCCGAGATCCCCCAGGCCACTGAAGAGACCAAGACCATCCGCATGTCCACCACCACCTCCGTGAATGACTCCGGCCTGCTGGGCTATCTGCTGCCCCTGTTTGAGGACGCCTACGGCTACACGGTGGAGGTCACCTCCGCCGGCACCGGCAAGGCCATCGCCAACGCGGAGAGCGGCAACGCCGACCTGCTTCTGGTTCACTCCAAGAGCCAGGAGGAGGAGTTCGTGGCCGGCGGCTACTCCTATGTGCTGCCCGGTTTTGACAGTGAGCGGCTGACCTTTATGTACAACTACTTTGTCCTGTGCGGCCCCTCCGCCGACCCCGCCGGGGTGAAGGACGCCGCCACCGTCAAGGACGCCTTCGCCGCCATCGCCGAGGGCAAGTACCCCTTTGTCTCCCGGGGCGACCAGTCCGGCACCCACACCAAGGAGATCTCCCTGTGGCCTGAGGAGCTGGGCATCACCGTGGACGCCGCCTCTGTGGAGGGCTACACCGACTGGTACACCTACTCCAACGCAGGCATGGGTGTGTGCCTGACCATGGCGGAGGAGATGGGCGCCTATATCCTCTCGGACAAGGCCACCTTCCTCACCTTCCAGGCCAACAACGGCGTGATGGAATAAGCCCGGCAGATCTCTTCGGCCGCCGCAGAACGTGTGTCCGGCCAGGTACACGCCCCGGCCGGACCCAGATTGCATCTGCTTCGCCCCTGCGGGCGCGAACTGTGCGAGGCTTTTCCAGGAGTCAAAAAGAGCCTGCCCCCGGGCAGGCTCTTTTTGGAATCAGACAGGTTGCAAGGAGGGGAGAACCTATGAAGACTGCCTTTGTCCAGGCGCTGGCCCTGATTCTCTCCGGGGACCGTCAGCTGGGCATTATCCTGGCCACCACCCTGCGCATGGCTCTGGCCAGCTCGGTGATCGCCCTGCTGCTGGGCGCCCCGCTGGGGGTGCTGCTGGGCAGTTACGCCGGCCGGGGCAAACGCCCCCTGGTGGTGATCAACCGGACCCTGATGGGCCTTCCGCCGGTGGTGGTGGGTCTGGTGTGCTATATGCTCTTCTCCGGAGTGGGCCCCCTGCGCCATCTGAGGCTGCTGTACACCGTGCGGGGCATGGTCATCGCCCAGGTGATTCTTCTGGTTCCCCTGATTGCCGGCACCCTGGAGTCCCACGTGTCCACGGTGGCTCCCGACATCCGGGAGACCGCCCTGGGCTTGGGCCTGGGCCGGGGCAGGATCCTGCTGCTGACCATCAACGAGAGCCAGTATCAGCTGGTGAGCGCCTATCTGCTGGGTCTGGGCCGGGCCTTTGCCGAGGTGGGGGCGGTGTCCATGGTGGGGGGCGCCATCGCCTACAAGACCAATGTGATGACCACCGCCATCATGAACTACACCAACATGGGAGCCTTCACCACCGCCCTGGCCCTGGGCATTATCCTGCTGGCCATCTCCCTGCTGCTCAACGCGGGAGTGGCCCTGCTACACTGGAGGCTGACGCGATGAAACTGCCTCCCATCTGTAAAACTTATGCCGGCCGCAAGGTACTGGATCTGCCCGGCCTGGAACTGAAAGACGGCGTCATCCACGCTGTCATCGGCGCCAACGGCAGCGGCAAGTCCACCCTGGCCCGGATCCTGGCGGGAGTGCTGGAGCCGGACGGCGGCGCCCTTCCCCGGGTGGGGCCGTCCGGGTATATGCCCCAGCGGTCCTATCCCTTCCGGATGAGCGTGCTGCACAACCTGCAGCTCACCGGGGCGGGGCGGGAGCAGGCCATGGGGCAGCTGAAGGCCTTCGGGCTGGATGGGCTGGCCCGGCAGAGCGCCAAGGGTCTCTCCGGCGGGGAGACCGCCCGGCTGGCCCTGGCCCGGCTTCTGCTGAAGGACTATCCCTTTCTCATTCTGGACGAGCCCACTGCGGCCATGGACGTGGCCGCCACCCTTCTGGCAGAGGAGCTTCTGCTGCAATACCAGGCCAGGACGGGCTGTACCGTGCTCCTAGTCACCCATTCCCTGACCCAGGCCCGGCGGCTGGCAGGACAGGTGCTCTTTCTCCGGGAGGGACGCCTGGTGGAACAGGGGGAGGCCGGGCAGGTGCTCTTTCACCCCCGCCGGGCGGAAACCCGGGCCTTTCTGGATTTTTACGCCCTCTGAGCCGAACGGAAGCCGGATTCCCCCTCCGGGCCGTCCGGGCCCAGCTCACCATTCGATCACAGTGCGCCGGAGCATCCGGCACACAGCGACAGGAGGAACGATCATGCAGTATACAGCGGCAGTTATCACCATCAGTGACAAGGGCGCCCGGGGCGAACGGGTGGATACCAGCGGCCCATCCCTGGTGCGCATCCTGGAGGAGGCGGGATACCGCGTAACCCACACCGCCATTCTCCCCGACGAACAGATTCTGATCCAGCGGGAACTGATCCGCTGCGCCGACGAGCTGGAGCTCTCCCTGGTGCTGACCACCGGCGGGACCGGCTTCTCTCCCCGGGACGTGACGCCGGAGGCCACCCTGGCGGTGATCCAGCGGGCCACGCCGGGCATTCCGGAGGCCATGCGGGCAGAGAGCCTGCGCATCACTCCCCGGGGCTGCCTCTCCCGGGAGGCTGCGGGAATCCGGGGCCGCACTCTGATCATAAATCTTCCCGGCAGCGAGAAGGCGTCCCGGGAGAACCTGAACGCCGTGCTGGGAGCCATCGGCCACGGCCTGGATATGCTCTGCTCCCAGGGCTCCGCGGACTGTGCCGCGCCGGCTTCCGGGGAGACGCCTCCCTCCGTGGACGCCTGGCTCCGGGAGGCGAAGGCCCTGGAGGCAGCCGGGGAAATCGGCATGTACCTGTTCCACAACGGCGTGGTGCGCCAGACAGCCCGGGCCCGGGTCCGGGAGGGGGATGCCCAGGCCAAGCCGGTGTCCGGCATGCGCTTCTCCTATGACCCGGAGCGGGTGGCCACCGCCGTGGAGGAGACCCGCCGCCTGCCGGGAATCTATCATGTTCGAGTGTGGCTGAACCGGGGGGAGCTGAAGGTGGGGGACGATCTCATGCGGGTGCTGGTGGGCGGCGACATCCGTCCCCATGTCATCGCCGCTCTGGAGTCCCTGGTGGGCACCCTTAAGCGCCAGTGCGTCACAGAAGAGGAATTGTAACTGTATCCCGAACCGGAGGCAGCATTGCAACCAAGCTGGAGGCAAACATTCTTCCAAACTAAAAGAGGGCAGAGACGCCAAACCGCGGCGTCTCTGCCCTCTTTCTGCCAGTCGGATTCCTTGTCTCCCCCAACCCGTCGCTTCCAGCCTTGCACAACGGCCCGATGCTTGGCAGGCAGCTCCAGGTGTTCTTCCCGATATTCTTCCATCGGCGCAGGATTGTCCCACACTCTGTCCACAAGCGTTTTGGGATCAACTGGTTTGCCACCTCGTCCGTGATGGCAAACAGCTCAATCAAAGATGTCTGGTCGGGGTCATGTTCATCCGGCACTTGGCTGGCGCCGGAAAATACATCAGAGGGCTCGACAGGAATGTGTTTTCTTCCAGCAGCTCTCGAAGATTCCGGTTCTCCGCCTGCAAAGATCGCACCAGCGCTCGCAAGGAATCGAGGTCGTAAGCTTCTATTCTCAATGCTGACCGCCTCCTTTGTGCCCAGCAAATGCGAAATCTGGCGCATGACAGTTCGACTACGCTCCTGTCTCGGGCCGATGCTAATGATTTCGAACGTGTTTCCCTCAGCTTCCAGACACTTCACAGCCTTATTTCAGGCAAACCTGAATGCTTGAAGGCAAAACGGAGTGCAAGACGTCGCGCCACACTGCGGACGACGTTTCCGGTTCTGTTGTTCCTTACCGCTTTAGCCCCCTTCTCCATCGTTAACTTTAGCCCTAATTGCCGCGCAAAGTCGCTGGAATTCGGCTTGATATCTGCTGTTCGCGGGAGCTGCTGCAGCGTCCGGAATCGACTTTCCCTGGTTCTTTTTTTGCCTTTTTTCTTTCTTCTTGGACGTATTTCGGTTTTTTTGCCCCTTTAGGCTTCCTTTCTGTATACCCGCTCCATCGGATGGCGGCTGCAGGTCATCGTGCTCTTCGTCATTCTCTTCGTTCCGGTCTGCACTCCAATTCTCATCAGGCCATCGCCCGGTACGGATGCATCCCTTGATTCCAGCAAGGGTATTTGCGGAAAAACGCTTCCGGAAGTGCTCCATCATGCTGGAATCGAACAGGGGCTCATCCCGATAGGCGTGCAGACCCAGAAAGTACTGCATGTACGCGTTCTCCTGGACTCCCTGCGCGGTTTCCGCATCCGTAAAGTTCATGTACTCCTTGATGAAGAGTGCACCAAAGGCGATTCTGGAGCTAAGGGCGGGACGGCCCTCTTCCATGTTCCCATGAGCCGCATACTCTTCCTCGATGCGATCCCAGGGGATGATCTGGGCCAGCTTCACCCAGCGGTTATTCCGGGATAGTCTCCCATCGAACGGCAGGAAAAACTCTTCCTCACTCAACTGATCATCCGGTGATATTTTATACATCGCGGACCCTCCTCACATCTGTCTATATAAGTCTATATAACATCAATATGATTTGAGCGTCAAAAGGGTATTTTCATCCCACTGTAGCACAATATTTTGGGCTTGCGCACAGTGGGCTGTACAGTATACTGTGCTCCCGATCCGAAAGAAGACCTTTTGACGCCGTAATCATCAATATGCACAACAAGAAATATATTGGGTCTGTCCTATTTGTTTCCAGCGAAGTCTTAAAGACTTCTCAATTCTCCGCATCCCCATATCCCATGTCTGGATATGACTGAGGGCGGATGCGCGAATACCCAGGGTTACAAAACATCCTCTGCCACTGACGCACCCCCAGATCGATGCTGTATTCTGATTTGATATAAGCGGAAAGCAACGGACCATCCCAGGCCTTGAAGCCATGACACTTTGGCTCGCCTTGAAAAACTTGATCCAATGCATTCAGCTGATTCGGAGTCAATTATTTTGCCAAATAAAGCTATCCATTATGCCTTATCGCGTAAAAAGGGGTGGCGCATACACTCTATCGCTTCACAGCCAAGTCCATATTGCCTATCCAATTACCCCCAGTGTCTGGATACCGTTTTGCAGATCTCCTCTTCAATCCGTTCCGCTTCCACAGCCCAGCCAAATTCAGGTAGCGAAACACATTTTTAGACCCGCTTTTCGCCGAGAACTACAGGCGCTACATTATTTGATATTTTGCCATTTTTTCATACAGTACAGTCCGGGAGATCCCCAGCAACTCGGCTGTTTTCGCTCGGTTCCCGCCAGTCTCAGCCAGCGCATCTCGGATCAACTCCCGTTCAAACGCCTGTCTGGCCGGACGAAGCCGATAATCTATCTGACCTGTTAAATGTCTCCTGCCACGACTCCGTATCCGCTGTTCCAGCTGGCGAAAATCCTTTTTCCTCAAAATCCGGCCATCGCACTGGTTCATGGCGCTCTCTGTGGCGTTCTGCAGCTCACGGACATTGCCAGGCCAGTCATATTGGAGCAACAGTTCCATGGCATCTGGGGCAATTTCCTGTACCACCATACCAAGCTGGCTGTTCAGTCTCTCAATTAAATGTTCCTCCAGCAGCGGGATGTCCTCCATGCGTTCCCGCAGCGCAGGAGCCCGGATACAGATAATATTCAGGCGATAGTAGAGGTCGCTGCGGAACTGCCCGGCTTCCACCAGGGACTCCAGCGGGATATTGGATGCAGCAATGACCCGCACATCGATGGGGACGCTCTTTTCCCCTCCCACCGGATCGATCTCCCGCTCCTGCAGGACGCGCAGAAACTTGGGCTGCATGGTGGGGGTCAGCAGGTTGACCTCATCCAGAAAAATCGAGCCGCCATTGGCCAACTCAAAGCGCCCGATCTTTCCCTTCTTCGAAGCACCAGTGAAGGCCCCCGGGACATACCCAAAAAACTCAGATTCCAGGAGTTCTGCCGGGATGGCGGCGCAGTTGACCCGGACAAAGTGGGCAGTGCTCCGCGCACTGAGTGAATGAATGAATGGCGTGGGCAATCAATTCCTTGCCGCTCCCGGTCTCCCCTTCAATCAGCACGGTGGAGTTGGAGCGGGCAGCCTGTCGGATCTGCTCTTTGAGTCTCTCGATTGCTTCACTCATCCCGATGATACTGTCAATACCATAACGGGCACCGCGCTCCCTGGACAACTCCTGCTTGTAAAACTCTACTGTACTGGACAGGGCGCTGATCTGCCGGATGAGATCCTGAGCGGAATCCATCCCCTGGAACATGATGTAGAGGAACACGCCCAGGAGTGTGCCGTCCGGCGCCAGGTGGGGAAAGTAGCTCGTAAAGGCCGGTACCCCTTGGGAGCGCACAACCCGCGCAAATACGGGCTTCTTGGTGCGGTAGACCTCGGTGGCATGGGTGTCCGGGACCAAATCCCAGACCTTCTTTCCAATCGCATCCTCTGCGGAGATACCGGTATAGCGCTCCCAGCCTGGACTCACATAGACATAGGCGCCGGTCTGATCCAACACGGCAGTCCCATCCAGTCCTTCGATGAATGCACGCATGGTCTTTTGATCCAACCGATTTTTCACACCGCTGCACCTCCCGTTCAAAATAGGATGTTATTATGATACTACCACAGAAAAGCAGAACTTTCAAACTGTACACTCTTTACAAATTCAGCCGCCCGCTTTGACCGTTTTGCACAGAAATGGAGCTTCGGTGTGCTTTTTTCATCTTAACAGACAAATTTCAAAGAGAAGGGCGTAAGGAAATCCTGACATGTCAGGATTTCCTTACGCCCTTCTTGCAAGCGTTGATCTGCCAACAATCTTCCGCCTTTTGCTGGCCGCTCACCGCTGTTGATGTGTAAGCTTTTTATGACACCCCGAGAGCGGGATCTTTTCAAAAGCGCCTGGACACCTTGAAAACCGGCGCTTTTTTTGCTTCTCCGGTTTGGCATGCGATTTGCTTTTGATAAAAGGCGTAAGGACAAACATTCAACACTATCAAATTGAGGAGGAGTCACTATGAAACTCATTGACCTTTCCATTCCTGTCGAGGATGGCCTTCCCAGCGATCCCCCGCCCCAGGTTCCCCACATCGAATACCTCCGGCACAAGGACACCGCTCAGATCATGACCACCTATTTCAACGGTGGTATTTCCGTAAGTGACCTTCCAGAGGGCAACGGGTGGGCTATTGAGAATGTTCGGTTAACTACCCACTCCGGCACCCATCTGGATGCCCCTTATCACTTTTACCCCACCATGAACAACGGGGAGCGGGCTTGGACGATTGATGAAGTTCCCCTGGAGTGGTGCATCGGCAACGGCGTCAAGATGGATTTCAGCGACAAGCCGGACGGCTACAAAATCAGCGCGGCCGACGTGGCGGACTACTTCGCAAAGGCGGGCTATACCCCCAAAGTGGGGGATATCGTCCTGCTCCAGACCGGCGCGGACAAGCGGTGGGGCACCGCTGAATACCTGGTGGCTGGAGCCGGCATGAGCGCGGAAGCTACCCTGTGGCTGATTGATCACGGTGTCAGAGTGATGGGAACGGACGGCTGGAGCTGGGATGTTCCCCTCCCCATTGAGGCCAAGGAGTTCGCCAAGAGCGGGGACACCTCTATTATCTGGGAGGCACACCGGGTAGGCCGGGAGAAGGCTTACTGCCATCTGGAGAAACTCACCAACCTGGACAAACTGCCGCTGACTGGATTCCAGATATCCTGTCTGCCGGTCAATGTAAAGGGAGCCAGTGCCGGGTGGTGCCGCGCAGTGGCTATTATAGAAGAATAAAATCGCAAGAGGAAGGAGACATTATTGTGGACGCAAATGTCATTTTTGTTATTATCTTTGTGTTGTTCTGCGGTTTCCTGATGAGTGCCGGGCTGATCAGCAAGCGGTGGGTCAAGGAGTCGTCCGACTTTGTGCTCGCCGGGCGGGAAATCTCCACGCCCATCAATATTGTGGGCGTAATCGCCATTGGCTTTGCCGGGACCACGGTTACACTGGCACCTGGCTTTACCATCCAATATGGTCTGGCCGGCGGTCTGGCCTGGAGCCTGATCTATTCCATGTGCGGTCTGCTTCTGTTCGGCCTGATTTACTCCAATCTGGTTCGCCGGAGCGGAGCCCAAACCCTGCCGGAGTTTTTGGAGATGCGTTTTGACGGAAATACGCGCTCCGTTGTCGCTATCACCTCTGTAATCGGCATGTGCGGCATCATGGCCAATAATGTCGTCTCCAGCGTGGACAGCATCGCGGCCTTTACCGGCTGGAATCGCCTGCTGATCACGGCGGTCCTGTTTGCAGTGATCATCGTCTTTACCTTTGTATCCGGCCTGTGGGCAACCACCATCACAGATCTATTCCAGGTTCTCATTGGTGTGATTGTGGTTCCCGCCACCTTTTTCCTGCTGGCCGGCCGCTTCGGCTGGATCGATGCGATTTTCGCCAATTGGGGTCCCGGCGATTTTGTCACCCAGGGCTTTGTGGGAACCATGCCCGGCATGAAACTGACCTATCCGTCTGTATTCAACTTCATTGTATGCTTTGCGGCGGCCTTGGTCTGGGGCAATAACTACTATTGGATGAAGGTAGCCAACTGCCGCAGTGAGAAGGTGGCTCGGCACTCCTTTGTCATCGCCGCAATCCTCCTGGCTGTCGTTTTCATGGTCCCGCTCTGCCTGATCGGCGGCTTTATGGGCGCTTTCTATCCGGAAGAGCTGACACTCAACGGCGGAACGGTAGCTCCCACCGGCGCCTACGGCTTTATGGCCAAGACGTTCGTCCCGCTGTTCGGCTCCCTGGTGGTAATCAGCGCGGTGGCTGCCTCAATTTCCACTGCCTCCACTTCGGCCCTGGGTGCGTCCGCCGTGGCTAACCGGGACATCTATCAGCGTCTGATCAATCCCAAGGCGGACAGCAAGAAAAGCCTGAGAATGTCCAAGGTTATTATGCTCCTGATCGGCATAGTCACCTTTGCGCTCTGCCAGTTCCCCGGCGGCCCCACCTATCTGTTTGCTTTTGCCAACTGCTGGCTGGTGCCTCCTGCTATCCTGCTGGGCCTGGGCGTCATCTGGCCCAAGTTCAACAGCCGAGGGGCACTCTGGGGTGCTGTGTGCGGTATGGTTACGATGGTGGTATTCACTTTTCTGCAGTTGACCGGGATTTTTGATGTGGGCAGCTATGTCTATCTGGCGACCCTGGGATTGGTGGTCACGTTGGCCGCGGCGATCATTGCCTCTCTCCTGGGACAGCCCAAATATTACGGCCAGGCCGGTTGGGAGCGGGTGCCCACGGCTACCAATCGCAGTAATGTCCAATTGAATGACATGGATAAAGAAATCCTCTCCATGCTCCGTATCGGCCACTGCTATATGTCCGATCTGACCGATGCACTGGGTGTGGACTCCAAGACCTCCGGTGCGGCCGTTGAGCGACTGGATCAGGGCGGATATCTGGTGCGCGCCGGCATGATCGGTTCCAAATTTTATACGTTCACCATCACAGAAAAGGGTGCCGCTGTACTGCCTCAGCTCAGTGACAGAGACGCTCAGATGTCCCAGGAGCACCTGTGCCCGCTATATGTTCAGCCGATGAAGACAGTACGGGATCATCCAGATCGCATGGGAAGCTTTGTGCAGGCGAATGAGATCAAGTCCATGAAGATGTCCGCCATATGTTCCCATCTGACCCGCCATGGCTACGTAGTGGAAGGCGGATTGTTCCGCCGGAAGCTCCGCCTTACAGAAAAGGGAGCAGCTGCAGTCCAGAAATATTCTTGACCCAGATTATACTTACAGTCGATCTGCAATGCTTTCGACAATATCCTTAATCTCAAATAGGAAGAGCGCGGTTTCTCCCCGCGCTCTTCCTATTTGACGTTATTGGCACTAAACATCATTGAGCTTCAGAAATTTACGTTCGAGTTCTCGTTTAATGTATCCCCTAATGCGTCTCTGCTTCAGGATAATACATGCTTGATCATAGTTTTCAGTTTCCCTGTGTAAACGCTCAGAAACATGGCATCTGAAAAACCGGGATGTGATCCCAGTTTTTGTAGTTCATATCCCGCAACACAAAATCCCTTGTCTTCCGCACAAAACAGCCAATTAAAAGGGCTCTTCGTGTGTGATAGTGGAAGGAAAGCAACCGCAACCCCAGTATTTATACCGATTGCGGCCGTTTCAATTTTCGATTGGGAAGTGGAACCCTCAAATTTGAGCCAACCAATTGTTGGGTAGGCCTA
>CALWXG010000016.1 GCA_944385435.1 uncultured Oscillospiraceae bacterium | reverse complement strand
GCAAGGGAGCGGGCGGATGACGTCTTTTTTGCCATAGGCATAAAAAGACGTCGGAGCAAAGCGGACTTTGCTCCGACGTGGAGCAGGTGAGGGGAATCGAACCCCCGTGTTCAGCTTGGGAAGCTGACATTCTACCATTGAACTACACCTGCAAGTGCCTGCTTATTATAACTGAACTTTACGCAAAAAGCAAGGGGAAAATACAATTTTGCAAGTTCGAATTTCAAAGTTCACCGTTGACAGATATCTCATTGGAACGTTATCGATTCTTTACAATACTCCTCTGGACATTTACAATTTTCCCTGTTATAATAACCAACAGAAACACAAGAAGGAGGCGATAAAATGAAGGTCATTCGTACCAATCCTGCAGATATTGACGAGCTGATCTTCTCCGGCGAGAGCACCGTTCCCAGCGACCGCTGATTTTAACGGGGTCCCCCACTGGATCGGAAGATAAGACCTCGTCCCATCCGGGACGTTTTTTTATATTGCTGACCGGAGCATGAACAGCAGACAACGCAGTCTCCCCTGTCGGCCTTATAGAAACATTACAAGCCCGTCGGTTTGAAGACCGACGGGCTTTTTTGGCGCTCTGTCTGGCCGGTCCCGTCAGTTTCTGGACCGACCCATAAAGCGCAGCAGATACAAAAACAGATTGATAAAGTCCAGGTACAGCTGGAGCGCCGAATAGATGGATGCCTTCTGGAGCATGGCCGCATCGTGATAGAAATACTGGTAGTTTGCCTTGATCTTCTGGTTGTCATAGGCGGTGAAGCACAGAAACACCACGATCCCCACCATGCAGATCAGCCGCTCCATGGCGGTCATGTTGATGAACAGGCTGAGTACAGCCGCCACCACCAGGAAGATCAACCCGCCGAAGAGCAGTGGGCGCAGCCGGGACAGATCGGTTTTGGTGAACCGGCCGTACAGGGCAAAGGCGCCGAAAAACAGCGCGGTGAGGCCGAAAATCGCAATGAGATTGGCCACATCGAAGAGTACAAAGTAGACGGAGAACACCACACCGTTCAGCAGGGAGTACACCACAAACAAAACCCGGCTCACTCCCACAGACTGCTTGTGAATACGGCTGGAGAAAATAAGCACCACAGCCACCTCAATCACCAGCAAAATAATAGTGATAGAGGGGATTGCGAACAAATAGAACACCACTCCTGTGGCCGCCAACGCCCAGGCCGTCAGGAAGGTGACCATCAGCCCCAGGAACATCCAGGCATAGGTACGGGCGATATACCGGTTCAGGGTCAGCTGTGATTTGGCGTAGCTGCTGTCAAAACTGTACTGGTTCATGTTGAAATTGTTGTCCATACAAACCTCCTTTGCGCCGTCGGCGCACCATCAGGTTTCCCGGTCCACCTGCTTCATCTGCTTCAGGTTGCCGATCTTCAGGCTTCTGCGCTGAAGCTCTTCCATCACATCCTCCAGCGGGATGTCCTTCTCCACCATCATCACCATCAGGTGATAGATCAGATCGGAGATCTCCCCCACTGTGTCGGAGGGCACATCATTTTTCGCGGCGATAATGGTCTCCGCACACTCCTCCCCCACCTTTTTCAGAATCTTGTCCAGCCCCTTGTCAAACAGATAGCAGGTATAAGATCCCTCCTGAGGGTGCTTCTGCCGGTCCTGAACCACCTGGTAGAGAGACTGCAAAATATTGTCCATCTTGATGCACCTCATTTACTCGTTGATTCACGCTCTCTATTATATCTCAATTTCCCGGAAAAAACAACTCACCGCACCGGTGTGGCAGGTTGGCCCGTCCGGACGGCACAGATAGAGCAGCGTATCTGTGTCGCAGTCGGTTTTCACCTCCAGCACGTGGAGGAAGTTCCCGCTGCTCTCTCCCTTGTTCCACAGCTTCTGGCGGCTGCGGGACCAGAACCAGGCGGTTTTGGTCTGCAAGGTCAGCTCCAACGCCTCCCGGTTGGTGAAGCCCAGCATGAGCACCTGAAGGGTACCGGCGTCCTGGATGATCACCGGAATCAACTCTGATTTTTGAAATAAAAGATCCAGATCAAACATATTTGCTCACCTCACAGGGATATTCCGGTCAGCCAGGTATTTCTTCACCTGCGGGATGGTCAGCTCGCCGAAATGAAACAGGCTGGCGGCCAGGGCCGCGTCACAGTCGGTCTCCCGGAACACCTGGGCAAAGTGTTCCAGCGATCCGCAGCCGCCGGAGGCGATGACCGGAATGGATACAACCTGCGTCACAGCCCGGGTCATCTCCAGATCAAAACCGGCCTTTGTGCCGTCCGCGTCCATGGACGTGAGCAGGATCTCCCCCGCCCCCAGGCTCTGGCCGCGCTTTGCCCACTCCAAAGCGTCAAGGCCGGTGGGCGTGCGTCCGCCGGCCACCACCACCTCATACCAGCCCTCCGGGCGTCTGCGCGCGTCAATGGCCAGCACCACACACTGGGAGCCAAACCGCTCCGCTGCCCGGGAAATCAGCGTGGGATCCTTCACCGCCGCGGAGTTGACGGAGATTTTATCCGCACCTGCCCGCAGCAGCCGCCGGAAATCCTCCAATGTGCGGATGCCGCCCCCCACGGTGAGGGGGACAAACACTTGGGCGGCTGTGCGCTCCACCACATCGGCCACGGTATCCCGTGCATCACTGGTGGCGGTGATGTCCAGGAACACAATCTCATCCGCACCCTGCTGGGAGTAGTAGGTGGCCAGCTCCACCGGATCGCCGGCGTCCCGGATGTTGACAAAATTGACCCCCTTCACCACCCGGCCGTCCCGGACGTCCAGGCAGGGGATAATCCGCTTGGCTAACACTGTACTCCACCGTCCTTCACCGCCTGGGCCAGGTCAATGGTTCCGGCATAATAGGCCTTCCCGATGATGGCGCCCCAAGCTCCCAGCGCGTTCAGATTCCGGATGTCCTGGTTGCAGGACACCCCTCCGGAGGCGGTAATCCGGCAGGACACCGCACCGATCAGCTTTTTCAGGCTGTCAAGGGCGGGGCCCTGCAAGGTCCCGTCTGTGTCAATATCCGTAAAGATAATATGCTTCACACCAATCTGCTCCATGTTCCGGGCAAACTCCAGGTAGTCCAGTCCGGAGTCCTCCACCCAGCCGGCTGTGCGCACTCTGCCGTCTCTGGCGTCAATCCCCACAGCGATGCGGTCCGCGCCGAACCGCTCCACAGCCTGCGCCACAAATTCCGGGTGCCCCACGGCGGCCGAGCCGATCACTGCCCGGTAGACCCCCAGGTCAAAAACCGCCTCCAGATCGGCCAGGGTGCGGATACCTCCCCCCAGTTCAACCTTCAATCCGGTCCGGGCCACCTGGGCCACAATCGCGCCGTTCTGGCGTACTGCGTCCTTCGCCCCGTCCAGGTCCACCATGTGGATCTGACGGGCGCCGGCGTCCCAGAATGCCCGGGCAGTGGCCAGGGGGTTGTCGGCCACCTGGTGGACGGTATCAAAGTCTCCTTTATACAGACGGACAACTTTTCCGTCCTTCAAGTCAATGGCAGGAAGTATGATCATCACAACAACGCTCCAAAATTCTTCAGAATTTGCAGTCCCACTTCCCCGCTCTTCTCCGGGTGGAACTGGCAGCCGAATACCAGGCCGTGCTGCACTGCGGCAGTCACCGGCATGCCGTAGTCCGTGACGGCGATCACCTGCTCCGGCCTGGTGGCGGCTCCGTGGTAGGAGTGGACAAAATATACATTGGCCCCCTCCTCCAGGCCCTGGAACAGCGGGGAATTTCCCTGGAAATGCAGGCTGTTCCATCCGATGTGAGGCAGCTTCAGGCTGGTGGGAATCCGTTTCACGGTACCGCTGATCAGGCCGAGACCGCGGCAGTGCTGCACCTCTTCTCCCCAGTCAAACAGCAGCTGCATCCCCAGGCAGATGCCCAGCATCGGCTTCTTTTCAGCCTGCCTGCGCAGCAGCTGATCCAGCCCATACCCCCGCAGCTTTTCCGCCGCGTCGGGGAACGCACCAACACCAGGCAAGATAATCGCGTCCGCCCGCTCCAGTTCCCCGGCGTCACTGGTGATGCAGCTGGTCTGACCCAGATAGGACAGGGCGTTGGACACGCTCTTCAGATTGCCCACCCCATAGTCTACTATTGCGGTGTAACCCATTTTCCCTTCACACCCTTCTCACAAGACGCCCTTGGTGGAGACCACACTCTGACCCTGGATCCGGACTGCGTCCTTCAGGGCGAGGCCCAGGGATTTGAACAGCGCCTCCGTGATGTGGTGGGCATTGTCGCCGTACAGACAGTGCTGATGGAGCGTCAGCCCGGCGTTCACCGCGAAGGCCCGCATGAACTCCACGGTGAGACAGCTGTCATAGCTGCCGATGCGCTCCTGGCGCATGGGGGCATCAAACACCAGAAAAGGCCGGTTGGAACAGTCCAGAACCGTGCGGCACAGGGCTTCGTCCATGGGTACATAGGAGGAGGCGAAGCGGCGGATGCCCTTCTTGTCCCCCAGGGCCTGTCGGAAGGCCTGCCCCAGCACAATGCCCACATCTTCTACGGTGTGGTGCCCATCCACCTCCAGATCGCCGTCGGCCTCCAGCCTCAGACCGAAACCTGCGTAAAAGGCCAGGGCGGTGAGCATGTGGTCGAAAAAGCCGATGCCGGTGGAGATCTGAACCTCTCCCCCGTCCAGGCACAGATCCGCGGTGATCCGGGTTTCTTTGGTTTTCCGCTCTATGAAATAGGCCCGTTCCGGGGCCTCTCCCGCTTGGTGCACAGGAACGTCCATGAAGTCTTTCCTCCTTTTTGGGGCGGCCAGGCTGGCCGCAATGGCTGATTCCTTCCTCTCACTGCGGAAACCGCACCTGGATGGAGTTGGCATGGGCGGTGAGGTGCTCCGCCTGGGCCAGGGTGATGATCTCGTCTTTCACCCGGGAGAGCTCCTCCCGGCTGTACTTCAGCACGCTGGTCTTTTTCACAAAAGCGTCCACGGACAGGGGCGAAAAGAACCGGGCGGTGCCGCTGGTGGGCAGCACGTGATCGGGGCCGGCCATATAGTCGCCCAGGGGTTCCGGGGTGTAGCTGCCCAGGAAGATGGCCCCCGCGTTGTGGACCAGTTCCATCACCGCCTCCGGGTCACGGGTGACGATCTCCATGTGCTCCGGGGCAATCTCATCCCCCAGGCGGGCGCAGTCGGCCAGGGTGCCGCACACAATGGCACAGCCGAAATCCCGCAGGGACGCCTCGATGACCTCTCTGCGGCTGAGATACGCCGTCTGACGGACCACTTCTGCGTCCACCGCCCGGGCCAGCTCCGGACTGGTGGTGAGCAGCACCGCCGAGGCCAGCGGGTCGTGCTCCGCCTGACTGATGAGATCGGCGGCCACGTAGACGGGGTCGGCCGTGTCATCGGCAATGATCAGCACCTCGGAAGGGCCGGCCACCATGTCGATGTCCAGACTGCCGTACACCATCCGTTTGGCCGCCGCCACGAAGGCGTTGCCCGGCCCCACCAGCTTGTCCACCTTGGGAATAAAGCCGGCGCCGTAGGCCAGGGCAGCCACCGCCTGGGCTCCGCCCACGGCAATGCACCGGTCCACCCCGGCCACCCAGGCCGCGGCCAGCACCGCGTCGTTCATATTCTCGGTGGGAGGGGTGACCATGACGACCTCTTCCACCCCGGCCACCTTGGCGGGCAGCACGTTCATCAGAACCGAACTGGGATAGGCCGCCCGCCCGCCGGGTACATAGACGCCCACCCGCTGGAGGGGCCGCACGGTGCGGCCCACCAGACCGCCGTTGGGTCCCTCCCACAGGGCGGTGCCAAAGGCGATCTCCTCGCTCAGCTTCCCCTGGTAGTGGCGGATCTGGGCCGCACTGCGCTCCAGTGCAGACAGCAGCTGCTCCGGCACCCGATGCGCCGCCTGCTCCAGCTCCTCCCGGGAGATCTCCCGGGGGGCGGCCTTGTCAAAGCGCAGGGAGTACTCCTCCACCGCCTCCAGGCCGCGGGTGCGCACGTTCTCCAGGATATCCGCCACAGCCCGGTCAATCTCCGCTCCGGTCTGCGCCGCCCGGGAGCGCATGGCGGCGATCTTCGCCTCTTCCCGGCCCTCTCCGGCCAAAACAATGTCCAGCATGGTTATCTTATCCCTCTCTTCTGCGGCTGTCCAGCACCTGCTGACAGCGGCTGATAAACTCCAGAATCTGCTGCTTGTGCAGCTTCATGCTGGCGGTGTTGACAATGAGCCTGGCGGACACCTGGGCCACGTCCTCAATGGGCTCCAGGCCGTTCTCCTTCAGGGTGGCGCCGGTCTCCACAATATCCACGATGCCGTCGGACAGGCCCAGGATGGGGGCCAGCTCCACACTGCCCTCAATCTTGACGATGTCCACATCCATCCCCTTTTTTTCAAAGAACGCCCGGGTCACCTCGGGGTATTTGGAGGCAATCCGCCGGGTCTTGTAGGTGCCATAGAAATCGCTGCCCTTGGGCACCGCCAGGGCAAACCGGCACCGGCCGAAGCCCAGGTCCAGCACCTCATAAAAGGAGCCGCCTTTTTCCAGGATGGTGTCCTTCCCCACCACACCCAAATCGCACACGCCGTGCTGCACGTAAGTGATCACGTCGGGCGCCTTGGCCAGCACCGCGTCCAGAGGGTAGTTGGGCAGCGGATGGATCAGCCTCCGGCCCGGGCTGCGCACCGGGGAACAGTCCAGCCCCATCTCCTCAAACAGCTCCACCGACTTGTCCTGGAGCCGGCCCTTGGTCAGGGCAATCTTCAGCCGCTCACTCATACCTCCAGCCACCTTTCTCCCGTCTTCTCCAGCACCAGCACCCGGGCCGCCCCCTTCTCCTGAGCCAGGTTCATGGTGCTGCTCAGGGTCCGGCAGGGGGAGAGCTCACAGGTGCCCGGCGCCTGGGCGTCCAGCACCTCCAGGGCCTGGGCCAGCATCCCCTGGCCGTAGTGGATCACCAACTCCAGCCTGGGGGCGGTGACGGACAGGCAGCCGCTCACCTCGTCCACATAGACCGCGAACCCGGTGGCCTCCGCTCTTCGTCCGAACTGCTCCACCAGCTTGTCGTACCGGCCGCCGGAGAGCACCGGCCGGCCGGCCCCCTGGGCATAGCCCCGGAACACCACGCCGGTGTAGTAGTCAATCTGATGCACCAGCCCCAGGTCAAACCGGACAAACTGTCCGTAGCCTGCGCTGTCCAGTTCCCCGTACAGCTGGGCCAGATAATCCAGACTCCGGCAGGGTCCGGCCAGGGCCTCCGCCTCCCGGAGCACCTCCACCCCACCGAACAGATAGGGCAGCCGGGCCAGGGCCTCACAGGCCGGATTCTCCCGGCAGTTCTCCAGCATGTCATTGAGGGCGGCATAATTCTTCCCCTCAATGAAGCTGCGCATCCGCTCCATCTCCTCCGGGGAAAGGTCCAGGCGGGAGGCCAGGGTGCGGAAAAAGTCCGCATGCCCCACCTCGATGTGGAATTCCTCCAGACCGCAGGCACGCAGGGCGTCCACTGCCAGGGCCACCATCTCCACATCCGCCTTCTTCCCCGAGGCGCCGATGAGCTCCACTCCGCACTGGGCGATCTCGCTGCTGCCTCCGTCGTGGGCATTGCCGGAGCGGAATACCGTCTCATCATAATAGAGCCGCTGGGGCAGCGCAAGCCCCTTCAGCTTGGTGGCCGCCACCCGGGCAATGGGCGCGGTACAGTCCGGCCGCATCACCATAATCTTACCCGAGCGGTCGATGATCTTCAGCATGGACTCCTGGGGCAGCGGATTTCCAGACTGGACAAACAGATCGTAGTATTCCACTTCCGGCGTAATCACTTCGGAAAATCCCCGCCGGCGGAACAGCGCCACCAGGGCATTCTGGACCTGACGGCGCTCCAGGCATTCCGAGAACAACCGATCCTGGGTTCCCTCCGGCGTGGTGATGTGAAGATTCATGATCGATGGCACCTCTCAGTTCTTTAGTTCGCTAATGTAATAAATAGTACCATATCCCCACAAAATCTGTCAATGACAAAAACCACAATCAGAACAGGGACAGCTGGCTGCTCTCCGGCAGATCGCCGAAGGCCCCGGCCTCTTTCAGCTGGGCCAGGTGGGTACCGGACACCTTGGTGCAGGCCAGGGAGAATTCCTCAATGGACATGAATTCCTTTCCCCTGCGCTTCTCCATGATGTCCCAGCCCACCGTTTCACCCAGGCCGGCAATGGAGGTAAAGGGCGGGATCAAGGCACCCTGTTCCTCGTCCACCAGGAAATTCACCGCATGGGAGCGCATGATATCCATCCTGGTGAAGTGCAGGCCCCGGAGATAGAACTCATACACCACCTCCAGGGTGACCAGCATGTCCTCTTCCACCGCAGTGGGCCGGTCCGCCTTGTCCTTGGCGTTTTTCTTGTTGTTGATCTCCCGGATCTTCTGCTTGGCCACCTCCATGCCCCGGCACATGTACTTCTCATCAAAGGCTTTGGCCCGGATGGAGAAGTAGGCGGCGTAAAACGCCAGGGGCCGGTGCACTTTGAACCAGGCGATGCGGAAGGCCATCATCACGTAGGCCACGGCGTGGGCCTTGGGGAACAGGTAGGCGATCTTCTTGCAGGAACCGATGTACCAGTCCGGGACGTTGTGGGACTTCATCTCCTCCTCCGCCCCCTCGGGCAGGCCGCGGCCCTTCCGCACCGCCTCCATGATCTTGAACGCCCGCTTGGGCTCGAAGCCCATGGAGATCAGGTAGAGCATGATATCGTCCCGGCAGCCGATGGCCTCGTTGACCTTGGCGGTGCCGGAGGTGATCAGGTCCTTGGCGTTGCCCAGCCACACGTCGGTGCCGTGGGAGAAGCCGGACAGCCGGATGAGAATGTCAAACTGGTCCGGGTGGGTGTCATCCAGCATGCCCCGGACGAAGGAGGTGCCGAACTCCGGAATGGCCACCGCCCCGGTGGGACCCAGCAGGGGGTCGTCGGTGAAGCCCAGCTTCTCCGAGGTGGTGAACAGGCTCATGGTGTCCTTGTCGTCCAGGGAAATCTTCTGAGGATCCACCCCGGTGAGGTCCTGGAGCATGCGGATCATGGATGGGTCATCGTGGCCCAGCATGTCCAGCTTCAGCAGGTTGGACTCCATGGAGTGATATTCAAAGTGGGTGGTGATGATGTCTGAGTCCTTGTTGTCCGCCGGGTGCTGCACCGGGCAGAAATCGTAGATCTCCTTGTCCTGGGGGATGACCACCATGCCGCCCGGGTGCTGCCCGGTGGTGCGTTTGACGCCGGTGCATCCCCGGGCCAGGCGAAGCACCTCCGCAAAGGGCACGTTCTGCCGGCCCGTCAGCTCCATGTACTTTTTCACATAGCCGATGGCGGTCTTCTCCGCCACGGTGCCGATGGTGCCAGCCCGGAATACGTGGTCCTTGCCGAACAGCTCAAAGGTGTACCGGTGGGCGCTGGACTGGTACTCCCCGGAGAAATTCAGGTCGATGTCGGGCACCTTGTCGCCGCCGAAGCCCAGGAAGGTCTCGAAGGGGATGTTGAAGCCGTCCTTCTCATAGTCCGCGCCGCACACCGGGCACTTCCGGTCCGGCATGTCCGCGCCGCAGCCGTAGGGGTGGGCGGGGTCCCTGGCGTAGTCGAAGTCGGAGTGCTTGCAGTTGGGGCAGCGGTAATGGGCGGGCAGGGAGTTGACCTCGGTGATGCCCGACATGAACGCCACCAGGGAGGAGCCCACCGACCCCCGGGAGCCCACCAGATAGCCGTGCTCCAGGGAGTTCTGCACCAGCTTCTGGGCGGACATGTAGATCACGTCGTAGTGACAGCCGATGATGTCCTTCAGCTCGGCGTTGATCCGGTCCACCACGATCTGAGGCGGGTTTTCCCCGTAAAGGCGTTTGGCTTTCCCCCATACCAGATCCTTCAGTTCTCCGTCGGAATTCTCCAGTTTGGGGGCGAACAGTCCGTCGGGCAGCGGGCGCACATTGTCGCACCAGTCGGCCACAAGCTTCGGGTTGTGGATGACCACCTCCCGGGCCTTCTCCTCCCCCAGATAGGAGAACTCCCGGAGCATTTCATCGGTGGTGCGGAAATAGAGGGGATTGTCCTGGTCCGCATCCTCAAATTCCTTGGCGGCCAGCAGCACATGGCGGTAGATCTCGTCCTGGGGATCCATGAAGTGCACGTCGCCGGTGGCACACACCGGCTTGCCCATCCGTTCTCCCAGGGCCACCACGGCCCGGTTGAAATTGCGCAGGTCCTCCATGCCCCGGGCAATTCTCCTGCCCTCCCTGTCCGGGCGGAGCATGTAGGCGTTGTTGGACAGGGGCTGGATCTCCAGATAGTCGTACCAGGAGGCGATGCGCTCCAGCTCCCCTTCGTCCTTGCCGTCCACCACCGCCCTGAACAGTTCGCCCGCCTCGCAAGCTGAGCCCAGGATCAGACCCTCCCGGTTTTCATTGATGAGGGACTTGGGCATGATGGGGAAGCGGTTGAAATGCTCCAGATGGGACTTGGAGATAAGTTTGTACAGGTTGCGCAGTCCGGTCTGGTTCTTGGCCAGAATCACCAGGTGGTAAGCGCCTCTCCGGGGCCGTCCGCCCCGCTTCATGGCGGCGGTGGCGGCGTTGACCTGGCTGAAGTCCTGGATTCCCAGTTCCTCCAGGCGGGGCAGCAGGCGGAAGAGAATGTCTCCGCACACCTGGGCATCGTCACAGGCCCGGTGGTGGTGGAAGGGAGGCAGCTCCAGGTGGTTGGCCACCGTGTCCAGCTTGTGGTTGTTCAGTTTCGGGCACAGGTACTGGGCCAGAATCAGGGTATCGATGTACATGGGGTCGAAATTCCGGCCGGCCCGGCGGCAGTATGCCCGGATAAAGCCGGTGTCAAACTCCGCGTTGTGGGCCACCAGCGGGGTATCGCCTGCCCAGTCCAGGAAGGCGTCCACCGCCTGCTCCGGCCTGGGTGCGCCCTTGAGCATCTCGTCGGTGATGCTGGTGAGGGAGACGGTTTTCGGGCTCAGGGGATGTCCCGGCCAGGCAAAGGAGGAGAACTTGTCCACCACCTGCCCATCCCGCATGCGCACCGCGCCGATCTCGATGACGGCGTCGCTTCTGGGGTCCAGCCCGGTGGTTTCCAGGTCAAATGCGATGTATTCCCCGCGCAGGGGCAGCGTGCCGGGGCCGTGGACAGACACCCGCTCATCCACATCATTCTGGAAATAGGCCTCCACGCCGTAGAGGATCTTGATCTTCTCCCCCCGGCCGGAGGCGTTGTAGGCGTCCGGAAAGGACTGCACCACCCCGTGATCGGTGATGGCGATGGCGGGATGGCCCCACTGAATGGCCCGCTTTACCGCCGCCTTGGT
Organism: uncultured Oscillospiraceae bacterium; assembly: GCA_944385435.1. GTDB lineage: Bacteria > Bacillota > Clostridia > Oscillospirales > Oscillospiraceae > Enterenecus. Next base: position 33,489 of record CALWXG010000016.1, on the reverse strand, counting down.
GTCACACAGCGCATCCATATTGGACATTTTGGTGTGCAGGTGCAGCTCAATGCGCTTCTCCTCACAGGTGTCCTTCCGCCCCTCCGGCCTGGGCAGCTCGTTGATGCCGTAGGGCTCCAGGATCATGTCGCTCTCAAACCGGCTGAGGTTGAGCCTGCCCTGGACCTGGAGATGGTGCCAGTCGTCCTGGGTTTTCCCCACCTTGCTGAGGGCCGCGATGATGGGCTTGGCCTCCTCCCCCTCCATAAACCGGGTCACCCGGATGGAGCCGGTGTAGTCGGTGATGTCGAAGCACACAATCCACGCCTTGCGCCGGGGCAGCTCCCGGTGCTCGATATTGAATACGTCCCCCTCAATGAGCACGCTGCCCATGTCCAGATTCAGCTCTCCGATGGGCACCGGTTTTTTCTTGCCGGTGATCTTGCCGTAAATCTGCTTGACTTTCCGTTTCCCGCCCTGACTGCCGGGAATGGAGTCCCGCATCAGCTGGCGGCGCATGGCCTCCATCTGGGCAGCCAGGTCCGGCTGCTTCTGGGCCGGGGCCTGGCCGGCGCTCTTCTGCCCGCTCTCTTTTGCCGGGTCTCCCTGCGCCTGGACCGGAGCGGCCGGTTTCTCCGCCGCCGGGACAGGGGCCTGTGCCGGCACCGGGGCGGGGGCCGCCGGCTTCGCCGGGGCGGGATGTGCGGACTTCTGGTCCGCCGGCAGCCCCTGGGCCGGCTCCACAATCTGCACCCTGGCGTCGCTGAGGCGGAAGGCCGAGATCAGTCCCGTCCTGGCCGCCTCCAGCGCCCCGGCATCCGCCTGGGGCCCGAACAGACGCACCTCCATCACCCTCTGGGCCTTATGTACCAGAACCTGTGCGGGATAGGTCCCTAAAACAGACAGCACCCCTTCTGGGAAGGAGCACCGGCTGAACGTCTGTTGAAATGTAAGCTTACCAATGCTTTGCATGGATCCAAACCCGCTCCTTGCTACAGTGTCTCAATGAGTTTCATCAGCTCCGGCACCAGCTGGTCTTCCGGCACCTTGCCCACAATTTCTCCATGCCGGAACAGCACGCCTTCCCCTTTGCCGCCGGCAATGCCCACGTCGGCATGGCTGGCCTCCCCGGGGCCGTTGACCACGCAGCCCATCACCGCCACCGTAATGGGCTTGTCCACCCCTTTGAGCAGCTCCTCCACCTGGCGGGCCATGGGGATCAGGTCGATCCGGGTGCGGCCGCAGGTGGGACAGGCGATGAGCTCGGGGCCCTCCCGCCGCAGGCCCACCGCTTTGAGAATCTGTTTTGCGGCGGCGATCTCCTCCACCGGGTCGGCGGTGAGGGTTACCCGGAAGGTGTCTCCAATGCCCAGAGCCAGCAGGCCGCCGATGCCTGCCGCCGACTTCAGGATCCCCAGCTCGGGAGTCCCGGCTTCGGTCACCCCCAGGTGAAGGGGGTAGTCATACCGCTCCGCCATGAGCCGGTAGGCACGCATGGTGGTAGGCACATTGGAGGATTTCATGGAGATGCAGATGTCATGAAAGTCAAACTGCTCCAGCAGCCGGGCGTGGCCCAGGGCGCTCTCCACCAGTGCCTCCGGAGTCGGCCCTCCGTAGCGGGCCAGCAGGTCCTTTTCCAGAGAACCGCCGTTGACGCCGATGCGGATGGGAATGCCCCGCTCCCTGCAGGCGTCCGCCACCGCGCGCACCCGCTCCGGGGCGCCGATATTTCCCGGGTTGATGCGGATCTTGTCAATCCCCTGCTCCGCCGCCTCCAGGGCCAGGCGGTAGTCAAAGTGGATATCCGCCACCAGAGGCACCGGGCTGCCCGCTTTCAGGGCGCCGATGGCCCCGGCCGCCGCCATGTCGGGGACAGCCACCCGGACGATGTCACAGCCCGCCGCCGCCAGCGCCCGGATCTGGGACAGCGTCGCCTCCACATCGTGGGTGGGCGTATTGGTCATGGACTGGATGGACACCGGCGCGCCGCCGCCCACCGCCACAGTTCCCACATGAATTTGTCTGCTCATTGTCCAGACCTCCCTATACAAAGATTTTCCACACATCCTGGAACGCGATAAAGATCATCAGTCCCATCAGCAGCACGAAGGCCCCCGCGTGGACATAGCCCTCGTAGCGCTCCGGAATCCTGCGCCGGGTAATCAGGTACACCAACGCGTTGAGCAGAAGAAAGAAAATGCGTCCCCCGTCCAGGGCCGGGATGGGCAGCAGGTTCATCACCGCCAGGTTCACCGCAATGAGCGCCATGAAGCAGAACACATTGAGCAGACCGTCCGTCCAGGTGGCGGACTGGGCGCCCACGTCGGACACCACGTCCACGACGCCGATGACGCCGGACATCTCGTTGAGGCCGATCCGGCCGGTGACCAGATCTCCCAGGCTCATCCACACCGTACGCACAAAGTCCGCGGTGATGAGAAAGCCCTCCCGGAGTCTTCCAAACACCCCCAGTTCCCGGACCTGGCCGAAAATCAGGCCGAATCCCTCGTTGGTCTGGCCCTCGTACTCATACTCGAACCGCTCCATGGGCAGGTCGTTCAGCACCACCCGCTGCCCGTCCCGCTCCACCACCAGATCCAGGCCCTCCCCGTCGTTGCGGTTCAGAAAGGTCAGCACATCGCTGTAGACCCAGATGCCGTGGCCGTCCACGCTGAGAATCCGGTCCCCTTCCATCAGCCCGTCCTCGCCCTGGCAGGAAAAGCCGGGGGCGAACTGGGTGATCACAGGCTCCCGCACTGCGGTCATGCCGGAGTAGAGCAGCAGCACAATCACCAGTCCCATGAGGAAATTCATGAGGGAGCCGGCGCACAGGATGATGATCTTCTTCCAGACAGGCTGGCAGCAGAATGCCCTGGGATCCCCGGTGTCCTCATCCTCCCCTTCCATGGCACAGTAGCCGCCGATGGGGAGAGCCCGCAGGGAGTACTGGGTCTCCCCCCTGGTCCTGCTCCACAGCAGGGGGCCCATGCCGATGGAGTACTCATTCACCTTTACCTTCAGAAGCTTGGCCGTGAAAAAATGCCCGAACTCGTGTACGGCGATCAGCATCCCGAAGAGCAGGATCACCAGCAGGATATACAGGAAACGCTCCAAAAAACAGTTCACCTCATCATTTCATCCACTGCGGCCCGGGCGGCCCGGTCCGCCTGCAAAACATCCTCCAGGCTGTAGGCTCCGGTGCGCGCCTCCACCTGCTCCAGGGCGCCCGCAACCAGTCTTGGAATGTCAAGGAATTTTACTTTATCCTCCAGAAACAGCGCCACAGCCGCCTCATTGGCCCCGTTCAGAATGGCGGTGGAGGTGCCTCCCTTCCGGGCGCACTCCAGCGCCAGGGCCAGGCAGGGAAACGCCTGCGGATCGGGGGCATGGAAGGTCAGCGGCGGGCAGCTCAGCAGGTCCAGCGGCGCGGCGGGGCCGGCCGTCCGCTCCGGCCAGGTGAGGGCATACTGGATGGGCAGGCGCATATCCGCCGTCCCCAGCTGGGCCAGAATGGCCCCGTCCACAAACTCCACCAGGGAGTGGATGATGCTCTCCCGGTGGACCACCACGCTGATCTTTTCCGGCGGCATGGCGTACAGCCGCATGGCCTCAATGAACTCCAGCCCCTTGTTCATCAGGGTGGCGGAATCGATGGTGATTTTAGCGCCCATGGACCAGTTGGGATGGCGCAGGGCCTGCTCCCGGGTGACCTGGCCCAGTTCCTCCCGGCTCTTCCCGAAGAAGGGCCCTCCGGAGGCGGTGATGATCAGCCGGCGCACCTCTCCCCGGTCCCTGCAGCCCTGCAGGCACTGGAAGATGGCGGAGTGCTCCGAGTCCACGGGGACGATCTCCGCCCCCCGTTCCCTGGCCCTGGCCATCACCAGATCTCCGGCGCAAACCAGGGTCTCCTTGTTGGCCAGAGCGATGCGCTTGCCCGCATCGATGGCGGCCAGGGTGGGCTTCAGTCCGGCAATCCCCACCACCGCGGTGACCACGGTGTCCGCCTGGGGCAGGGACGCCGCCTCCAGCAGGCCCTGGGGGCCGCCCACCACCCGGATGGGGGTGTCTGCCAGCCGGAGGCGCAGATCGGCCGCTGCCTTCTCATCTGCCGCCGCCACGAGATCCGGCCGAACTTTTCTGGCCTGCTCCTCCGCCAGCTCCACGCTGCGGTTTACACTCAGGGCCGCCACCCGGTGTCCGCAGGCCTCTGCCACCTCCAGCGTCTGGCGGCCGATGGATCCGGTGGACCCTAAAATGGAAATTGTCCTCATGTTCTCCTCCTTAGTAAAAGGCGGGCAGGCACAGCACGAGAAACAGCACCACAGGGGCGCAGAAAATCATGCTGTCAAACCGGTCCAGCATGCCGCCGTGGCCCGGAAGCAGGTGGCCGTAGTCCTTCACGCCAAACTGGCGCTTGATGAAGGAAAAGGCCAGATCCCCCAGCTCAGTGGCCAGGGCGCCCAGCATGCCGCACAGGGCCAGGGACAGGTAGTTGGCCTCCAGCCCGGCGGCCGAGCCCACCACCACGCCGTACACCAGGGAAAACACCAACCCGGTGGCAAAGCCGCCCAGATAGCCCTCCAGGCTCTTGTTGGGGCTGACCCGGGTGATGCCCCGGTGCTTGCCCAGAAACACGCCGGCAAAATAGGCCCCGCCGTCGGTGATGAAGGCCAGCAGCACTGCCAGCAGTACCAGGTACTTCCCGTGCTCCATGCATTTGAGCACCACCAGCGAGGACAGTCCCAGGGGAATGAGCACGCCGCCGAACTGGGTGAGCAGCACCTGGAAAAATCCGATTTCTACGCCCTTTCCCTCGTCGTAGGCCCGGATGGCGCACCAGAAGGACACCGCCGTCACCACAAAGGCGCACACGCCTGCGGCCATCTCCCCCACCCCGGCCCAGCAGCACAGGGGCAGCGCGGCGGCGGAGAGGATGCTCACCGTCTCCATGGGAAGGCTCAATTTGTGGTCGCCCGTGGCCCGCAGCAGCTCAAAACAGGCCATGGCGGAGATGAACATCACCACCACCGTCCACACAATGGAAGGCAGGAGCAGCATCACCACCAGCAGCAGCGGAACAAAAATGACTGCAACCAAAATCCGTTTGGCCACGTTACACACCTCCGTACCGGCGGGAGCGGTGCTGATAGGCCGCCAGCGCCCTGAGAAGCTCTTCTTTCGTAAAATCAGGCCAGAGCACGTCAGTAAAATAGAACTCGGAGTAAGCCGACTGCCAGAGCAGGAAATTGGACAGCCGCAGTTCCCCGCTGGGCCGGATGATCAGGTCCGGATCCGGCACTCCGGCGGAGTACAGGTAGTTCCCGAATCCCTCCGCAGTGAGGTGGTTGGGGTCCGCCCTGCCCTCCAGGCAGTCCTGGGCAAACGCCCTGGCGGCACGGACAATCTCATCCCTGCCGCCATAGTTCAGGCAGATGTTCACCTGGCAGCCGTCATAGCCCTTGGAGATCTCCTGGGTCTGATGACACAGGTCCAGCAGTTTGGGGCTCAGTGGAGAGAGGTCGCCGAAGAACGCCATCTTCACCTTGTCCTTTGCCATGGTGTCAATGGCCTCGTGGAGATATTTTTCCAGCAGTCCCATGATGGCCTGGACCTCGTCCGCCGGCCGCTTCCAGTTCTCCGTGGAAAATGCGTATACGGTCAGGTAGTCCAGCCCCAGCTCTTTGGCGAAGGTAGCGATGGTGCGGAAGGTCTCCGCCCCCACCGCGTGGCCCGCCTTGCGGGGCATGCCCCGGCGTTTTGCCCAGCGGCCGTTCCCATCCATGATGATGGCAACATGTCTGGGCAGATGCTCCAGATCCACCTGTATCTGCTTTTCCTTTTCAGCACGCCGTTTCCACAGCCCCATAACGACACATCCCAATCTATTTTCAGTATGGACGGAAAAGAACCCCGTCATAGCTCCGGCGGATATTTTTTCCATTCCGCCTGCATCCCATACCGGCAGCCGGTCATTCGCCTGCGGCCGGCGGGGATTCCGCGCCCCGGATCTCTCCGTCACACGAGAACACCTGCGGAGCACAGCGGCTCCGCAGGTGTTTCTGCCTTGCGGAAGGCCTGGCCACGCCGTTTTCCGAGCCCAGGCCGGTTCCGCCGGCGTTAGACTGCCATCAGTTCCTTTTCCTTCTCCGCAGTCAGCGCGTCAATTTCCTTGCAGCGCTTGTCGGTGATCTCCTGGAGTTCCTTCTCCAGGTTCTTCTGGTCATCTTCGGTGAGTTCAGACTTCTTGGTCTGCTTCTTGACCTCTTCCATGGCGTCCCGGCGGATGTTGCGGATGGCCACCTTCCCGCTCTCTCCGTATTTGCGCACCTGCTTGGTCAGTTCCACGCGCCGCTCCTCCGTCAGCTGGGGGAAGCTCAGCCGGATGATCCGGCCGTCGTTCTGGGGATTGATGCCCAGATCGGACATCTGGATGGCCTTCTCAATGGCCCGCAGAATGGAACTGTCCCACGGCTGGATGGCCAGGGTGCGGGGATCGGGGGTGGAGATGCTGGCCACCTGCTGAATGGGGGTGGGGGTCCCATAATACTCCACCTGGATCCGGTCCAGCACGCCGGCGTTGGCCCGCCCGGCCCGGACGCTGGCGAAATCAGCTTTGACCACATCGATGGTCTTCTTCATTTTTTCGTCATAGGGCTTGCAGAACTCAGTCATGGTCGTTTCCTCCTTAATCCTTCACGATGGTGCCAATTTTCTCGCCGTGTACCACACGGAGAATATTTTCCGGGTCCTTCAGTCCGAAGAGAATCACCGGGATCTTGTTGTCCATGGACAGGGACGTGGCGGTGGAGTCCATCACCTGCAGGTGCTTGGCCAGCACGTCGTCGTAGCTGATGGTGTCGTACTTCACGGCCTTGGGATCCAGGTTGGGATCGGCGCTGTACACGCCGTCCACATTTTTGGCCAGCAGGATCACATCTGCGTCGATCTCCGCAGCCCGGAGCACCGCGGCGGTGTCGGTGGAGAAGAAGGGGTTTCCGGTGCCGCAGCCGAAGATCACCACCCGGGCCTTTTCCAGGTGCCGGATCGCCCGGGAGCGGATGTAGGGCTCGGCAATGGCCCGCATCTCAATGGCGGTCTGCACCCGCACATCCACACCCTTGCGCTCCAGAGTGTCTGCCAGCGCCAGACAGTTGATGACGGTGGCCAGCATGCCCATGTGGTCGGCCCGGACCCGCTCCCGCATTCCCTTGCCGTCCTTCAGGCCGCGCCAGAAGTTGCCGCCGCCCACCACAATGCCGACTTCCACGCCCTCTTCCACACAGCGTGCCACCACGTCGCACACGTCCTGAATGACCTGGAAGTCCAGTCCGCGCCCGGCCTCGCCCGCCAGGGCCTCACCGCTGACCTTCAGCAGAATACGCTTATATTTCAATTCGGACATAAGATGTAGATCCTCCTTGTTTCCTGAGTTGTCACTCTATTTTAATACAAATTCCCTTTTTTGCATAGGGGCAAAATATTTTTTTTGCAATTTCTTCCCCGACGCCCCTCTGCCGGGCATACCACCAGTACCGGCACCATAGGATAGGACAGTCTGGCCTGACTCACATTATAAAGGAGGCATGCACCATGATCTGCCGGATTTCAGAATTGCAGGACAAGGAAATCGTGGACATCTCGGACGGAACGCGCTACGGCTACCTCAGCGACATTGAACTTGACAGCCAGCAGGGCTCTCTCCACGCCATTGTGGTGGCCGGTCAGCGCCGCATGCTGGGCCTGCTGGGGCGGGAGCCTGACGCGGCATTCCCCTGGTCCGCCATCAAGCGCATCGGGCAGGACATCATTCTGGTGGACGGCGGGAAGCGGATTGTCAACACAAAAGGTGCCGCAAAGCCGTGAATGTTCTTCTCTCCCCCGTCATACGCCCCGGTCTGACGGGGATCCCGTAAAACAGATGTAAAAAAGCAAAAAAACACTTGCGTTCCTCCCCACCCCGTGGTAGAATGTTCAGGCAATCCGCACGGGGGCGGATTTTTCGTCATGTGCTTTTTTCCGGAACCGCGGAAGAAAGTGGACGCGGGAGATGAGGCCCCCGGAGGTAAAAACAACTATTAGGAGGAACAATTATCATGGCAGTCGTATCTATGAAGCAGCTGTTGGAGGCCGGTGTGCACTTCGGTCACCAGACCCGTCGTTGGAACCCCAAAATGGCTCCCTATATCTACACTGAGCGCAACGGCATCTATATCATCGACCTGCAGAAGACCGTGAAGAAGCTGGAAGAGGCCTATGCCTTTGTGCGTGACCTGGCCGCCAACGGCCAGTCCGTGCTGTTCGTGGGCACCAAGAAGCAGGCTCAGGAGTCCATCAAGGAAGAGGCCGCCCGCTGCGGCATGTTCTACGTCAACGCCCGCTGGCTGGGCGGCATGATGACCAACTTCAAGACCATGCGCACCCGCGTGGACCGTCTCAATCAGCTGAAGAAGATGCAGGAGGACGGCACCTTCGACATGCTCCCCAAGAAGGAAGTCATGAAGCTGCTGGGCGAGATCGAGAAGCTGGAGAAGTATCTGGGCGGCGTGGTTGAGATGCGCAAGCTGCCCGGCGCCCTGTTTGTGGTGGATCCCCGCAAGGAGCGCAACGCCATCAACGAGGCCCGCAAGCTGAACATTCCCATCGTGGCCATCGTGGACACCAACTGCGATCCCGATGAGATCGACTACGTCATCCCCGGCAACGACGACGCCATCCGCGCCATCAAGCTGATCTCCTCCGTCATGGCCAACGCCGTGCAGGAGGGCCGTCAGGGCCAGGATGCCGCCCCCGCTGAGGAGGCCGCCCCTGCCGAGGAGCCCGTGGTTGCCGAGTAATCGCAACCGTTTTCCGTGATTCAGCGCCCGCCTGTGGGACGGGCGGGCGCTTCCCTTTTTACAACTACTTTTTGGAGGTATTAGAGTAATGGCTGTTACTGCAAAAGACGTACAGAAGCTGCGCGAGATGACCGGCTGCGGCATGATGGACTGCAAGAAGGCCCTCACCGAGGCCGAGGGCAATATGGACAAGGCCGTTGAGCTTCTGCGGGAGAAGGGCCTGGCCGCTTCCGCCAAGAAGGCCGGCCGCATCGCCGCCGAGGGCATGGCTTACGCCACCGTGATCGACGGCATCGGCGTCGTGGTGGAAGTCAACGCCGAGACCGACTTTGTGGGCAAGAACGAGAAGTTCGTGGACTTCGTCAAGGGCGTGGCCGACACCGTGGCCAAGTGCGCCCCCGCCGACCTGGATGCCCTGATGGAGTGCAAATACTGCGGCACCGACCTGACCGTGCTGCAGCAGCAGCAGGAGATGGTGCTGGTCATCGGCGAGAACATCAAGGTGCGCCGCTTCGCCCGCTTTGCCGACGGCTTCAATGTGGCCTATGTCCACGCCGGCGGCAAGATCGGCGTGCTGGTGAGCCTGAATGTGGAGGGCGGCATTGACGCCACCGAGATCGGCAAGGACGTTGCCATGCAGATCGCCGCTCTGAACCCCCGTTTCTGGGACAAGTCCCAGGTCACCCAGGATGTCCTGGACGAAGAGAAGAAGATCATGCTGGTCCAGATGTCCAACGACCCCAAGATGGCCTCCAAGCCCGAACAGGTGAAGGAAAAGATCGTCATGGGCAAGCTCAACAAGTTCTACGCCGAAAACTGCCTGCTGCAGCAGGACTTCGTGAAGAACGGCGACCAGACTGTGGAGCAGTATATCGCCTCCGCCGCCAAGGCCATGGGCGGCACGGTCACCTTCCTGAATGCCATCCGCTTTGAGAAGGGCGAGGGCATCGAGAAGAAGCAGGAGAACTTCGCTGAGGAGATTGCCAAGCTGGCGAAGTAAGTTCTTTTGAGCTTGTCCCCCGCAAAACAAGCACATCGTCCCTGAATTTAGACAGTCAGAAGAGTCCGAGGAAATTCGTTTCCCCGGACTCTTTTTTATTTGAATTCGATCTGGAGTATTTTTAAGCCGGGGATCGCTTCCGACGATCTTGTTTGCACCCGGGTGCGGTTCCTCTGAGCCCGGGCCCTGTTTTGCGGTGTCCTGTCCGGGCCCCTTTCTTTCATTCTGCCGAAGGCGGCTGATCGCGTACCGGCAAGCTTGTGAAATTAGCCTCTATGCAAACCGCGCCTGCCAGTCTATAATAGGTCGCTGTCCAATGACACGATCCCCTGTGTGTCTGAAAACATGGTACTCGAAGTACTCGCACCAGGGTAAAAATCAGTTCTGTGCAGGAGGCGATCTGCATGATTCGTGATCTCACCCACGGCAGCCCCATGCGGCTGATTCTGGGTTTTGCTCTGCCCACCCTGCTGGGCCTGCTGTTCCAGCAGTTCTATAACCTGATGGACAGCATGATTGTGGGCAAACTGCTGGGCGCCCAGGCTTTAGCTGCTGTGGGCTCCACCAATTCCATCAGCTTCTTCGTCATCGGTTTCTGCAGCGGAGTGTGCAGCGGCTTTGCCATCCCGGTCGCCCAGAAAATGGGCGCAGGCGATCACTCCGGCATGCGCAGGTTCGTGGCCAATGCAGCCTACCTCTCCCTGCTGTTCTCCGTGCTTCTCACTGCACTGACCGGCATTTTCTGCGATGGGATCCTCACCGTTATAAACACGCCTTCCGATATTTTTTCCGATGCCTATGCCTATATTTTCATTATTTTCATGGGTATTCCCACCACATTTCTCTACAACCTGCTGGCGGGCATCATCCGGTCCCTGGGGGACAGCCGAACCCCGGTCTATTTTCTGGCGCTGTCCTCTCTTCTGAATATCCTTCTGGACTTTGTCTTCATCCTGCAGTTTGACGCAGGGGTGGCGGGAGCCGCCATTGCCACCGTCATCTCCCAGGGCATCTCCGGCCTGACCTGCCTGCTCTATATGGTAAAAAAGTATCCTGTTCTGCGTATGGCCAAGGCGGAACGGCGCCTGGACCGCCCCTCCTGCGGCACCCTGTGTGCCATGGGAATTCCCATGGGCCTGCAGTATTCCATCACCGCCATCGGCTCCATTGTGCTTCAGTCCGCGGTCAACGCCCTGGGCAGTACCTATGTGGCAGCCATTGCGGCCGGAAGCAAGCTGTATCAGCTTCTGGCCTGTCCGTATGACGCCATGGGCGCCACCATGGCCACCTACTGCGGGCAGAACGCAGGCGCGGTGAAGCTGGACCGGCTGGGCCGCGGAATCCGCGCCTGCTCCCTGCTGGGCGCCGTGTGCGCCGGCGTCATTCTCCTGTCCATGATTCTGTTCTCCAACCAGTGCGCCATGCTCTTTCTGGATCCCGCCGAGCCGGAACTGGAGCTGCTTGTCTCCCTCGCCAGCCAGTACATCCTGATCAGCTGCTCGTTCTTCTTCCCGCTGGCTCTGGTGAACATTCTCCGTTTCTCCATTCAGGGTATGGGATACAGCGTCTTTGCCATCCTGGCCGGAGTGCTGGAGATGCTCGCCCGCACCGCGGTGGGGTACTTCTTCGTTCCCGCCTTTGGCTACACCGCGGCCTGCTTTGCCTCCCCCGCTGCCTGGATCTGCGCCGATCTGTTTCTGATCCCGGCCAGCATTGCCTGTATCCGGCGGCTGCGGCGGGATCTGCCGGTCATCCGGGACGTTCCGCCGGATACAGATTCGCTTCCCTCCGCCCAGAACGTGTTGGATACACCTGTCCGGCGCCCCGGCGGCCCAGCCCCCGCGGGACAGTCGTCCCGGACCCTGTAATTCCATCCCGGAGCCGTCCGGAACCTCTGCCCCTGCACGCTTGCGCCGATCGCTGCGTGCTTCTCTCCATCAATCTCACAGACCTTTTCTCACCAAGCCGCGTGGGCCCGGAAGAGCGAATCGCTTCTCCGGGCCCACGTTTCATCTGCACCCCATCCAATGTCCGATCACAGTTCCTTCCGGATCTGGTTCAGGGCGTTCTTCTCCAGCCGGGACACCTGAGCCTGGGAGATTCCCACCTCTTCCGACACCTCCGTCTGCGTCTTCCCCTGAAAGAAGCGCAGGGTGAGAATTCGCTGTTCCCGCTGACTGAGCTTGGAAATCGCATCTTCCAGGGCGATGTGCTCCAGCCAGGCCTCATCGGTATTCTTCTTGTCCCGCACCTGATCCATCACACATACGGTGTCCCCTCCATCGGAATACACCGGCTCGAACAGAGACACCGGTTCCACCACAGCCTCCATTGCCGTCACCACATCCTCCCGGCGCACGTCCAACATCCGGGCAATCTGTTCCACGGTGGGTTCGCGCTGGTGCTCCGCCTGGTACGCCTCCTTGGCCTGCAGCACCCGATATGCCATGTCCCGGATGGACCGGGACACCCGAATGGCACTGTTATCCCGAAGATACCGCCGGATCTCCCCGATGATCATCGGCACTCCATAGGTGGAGAACCGCACGTCCATAGTTACATCAAAATTGTCGATGGCTTTGATCAGGCCGATGCACCCCACCTGAAACAGATCGTCCACATTCTCTCCCCGTCCGGAGAACCGCTGGATGACAGACAGCACCAGCCTCAGATTGCCGGAGATCAACTCCTCCCTGGCCTGCTGATCTCCCTGTCTGGCCCGCCGGAGCAGTTCCAGGCTCTCCTCACTTTTCAGCACCTTCAGTTTGGCGGTATTGACGCCGCATATCTCCACCTTGCCCTGCACGCCCTCACCTCATTCTGAACCGGATAGATTCAGTATTTCCGGCGGGGGTCCTTTCATACGATGGCAGGACAGGCTTTATTTTTTATTGTCAGACCGCTTTCGATGGACTTTTCCCTCACAGCATCTGCAAGATTTCCCGTTTCAGCCGGTGGATGATCCTCTTTTCCAGCCGGGAAATGTAGGACTGGGAGATCCCCAGCAGGTCGGCCACCTCCTTTTGCGTCCGCTCCTTTCTCCCATTCAGGCCAAAGCGCATGGTGATAATGGTCCGCTCCCGCTCCGGCAGCCTGCGCACTGCGTCAAACAGCAGATTCCGGTCCACGTCGTCCTCCAGCGGCCGCTCAATCACATCGCTGTCCGTCCCCAGCACATCGGACAGCAGCAGCTCGTTTCCATCCCAATCCGTATTCAGCGGCTCGTCCAGCGACACCTCTCCCCTCCGGTTGGCATTCTTGCGCAGATACATCAGGATCTCATTTTCAATGCACCGGGAGGCATAGGTGGCCAGCTTGATCTTCTTCTCCGGCTGATAGGTCTCCACCGCCTTGATCAGCCCAATGGTCCCGATGGAAATCAGGTCTTCGATACCGACGCCAGTGTTTTCAAAGCGGCGGGCAATGTACACCACCAGGCGCAGATTGTGCTCGATGAGCTTCTCCCGCACCTCACCCTCCCGCTCCCCCTTTCCCAGGCGGTCCAGGAGCTGCGCCTCCTCCTCCCTGCTCAGCGGCGGAGGAAGCGTGTCATTCCCGCCAATATAGTGCACCGCCCCCTGCAGCCGGATGCCCAGCACAGACAGCCATCTGCACAGCCGGATATACCATCCGCCTGCCACGCTCTCCCAATTCAAGTCCATTCCAGAATTCTTCACATCGGTTCTCCTCCTCCCCCGGCCGTGTCAGCCGGTCACCCCCACCAGCACCTGATAACCGCCGCCATCGTCCAACGGTGTGGGCGAAAGCGCCACCAGGAGCCCGTCCTGCGTCTTCCCTCCGATCCGGACCTGTTCCGCCGGCAGGGCCAGCAGCAAGCCGCACTCCACTCCCACCGCCCGGTATGGGATCAGTCTCGCGCCCCTCAGCCCCAGCTCCTGGCACCGCCGGACCGACTCAATGGGCTTCCGGGCCGACACCCCCGGGGGCAGGCAGCCGGACAGACAGGCTCCGTCCGCAATCAGCACCGGCCGGTTGGTCACAGGGTCCGTCACACAGTGGCCGGAGTCCACCAGGGCGGTCAGGGAAAACACCTGCCCCAGCAGCCGGATCCGGACCGGCGTGAGTTCCCGGCTTCCGTGGGCCCCGACTCTCCGGAAAAAGAGGGACAACACAAAATAGCACAGCACAAACAGCAGCAGAAGAAGCCTCAGATCCGTCTGCGTGTAAAATATCCCGTTGGGCGCCGTGAGCGGAATGCCGCCCAGCAGCTGCACAGCCAGCACACCCCCGGCCAGGGCGGCGGACGCGCCAAAAAACAGGACACAGGTGCGCACCAGCTTCCTTCCGCCGCCGAAGGCCGCCAGTACCATCAGCACGCCGGCCCCCGCCTTGCAGGGCCAGGCCGTCAGCCACTCAAATCCTGGAAAAAAAGCCGCAGCAGCGTACACCGCCCCCAGCGCCGCTCCGGCGGCGATGCGAAGCCGGTGCAGAACCGTCCCCGCCATTCTTCCCGCCCCCAGCAGAAGCAGATAATTGGCCGTGAAGTTCAGCCCGAACAGCAAATCTATGTATACCACCGTGACCGATCCAGTGCCCATGCGCCTCACTCCTTCCGGCCAGACCTCTCTGCGGCCGGCGAGCTCTATTATAGCCCGCCGTCTCCTCAAAAAAGGTCAAAGCCGGTCCGGTGTGGAAAATACCCCACGCGCCCAAACGGATACTGGCGGGGCTCCCTATGCGGAAGCAGGCCAGAGCCATGTCAGAGTTCACATTCCCCCAAGCCCGGATCCGCAGGGAACCATCCGGCTGTCTCACAGCGAAAATCCCGCCCGGCAATTTAAGCCAGGCGGGATTTCAGATCTTTCAGCTCTTATTCCCGGATGAACCGCATCAGCATGACTGCGGCCTGCGCTCTGGTGGCATTGCCCTGCGGTTCAAGCGCGTCCTCACGCACACCGCGGATGATCCCGGCGCCGCAGGCCCACTGCATGGCGGGAATGGCCCACTGGCTGAGCTGGTCAAAGTCCGTATAACTGAGGATATTGGTGTCCTCCCCCACGCTCACATCCCAGCCCCGGAGCTGGGCGAAGCGGTAGAGCATGGCAGCCAGCTCCTGCCGGGTGATGGGCGCATTGGGGACGAACAGGCCATCCCCATAGCCCCCCACAACTCCCAGAGCATTGGCCCACGCCACGGCGTCGGCGTACCAGGCCCCCTCCGCCACGTCAGTGAATCCGCTGCTGCCGGTCACAGCGGGCTTTCCTGCGGCGTTGTAGAGAATCTGGCACAGCTGCGCCCGGGACAGCGTATCGCCGGGTCCGAAGTTGCCGTTGCCATATCCGGACATCAGGTTGTTTCCAGCGACAAAGCTCACGGCATTGGCATACCAGGCCCCCTGCGGCACATCGGCAAAGGCCTGCGGCTCCTCTGTCACCGGGGGCTCAGTCTGGCCCAGCGCGGTTTTGACGGCCGCTGCAATCAGATCGTGGCCGGTCTGATTCGGATGAAAATCAAGATTGATGGTGAGAGGCGGCGTAAAGGAGGGATTGCAGGGATTGATTCCGGCCTCCACCGCCGTCTCAAAGGCGGCATACACATCCACAATCTCAAACGCCCCGGTCTGGCCGGCCGCGGCGATGGCTCCATTCAGCACCGCCAGTCCTGCCTCAAACCCATCGGAGATGGTCTGCGCCTGGGGCACCACTTCCCCATATTGTTTCCCCAGATAGCGGTAGGGATTATACTGGGTGGCTACCAGCAGGGTCACATCCGGATTGGCCGCCCTGACGGCAGCCACAATGGCGGTCAGGTTTCCGGTAAATGCGGTCAGTGCCTCTCTGGCCTGTTCAGATGCGGCGAAGCCGGGAAGTTGCGTTGCGGCAAAATGCAGAAACCCAGGATCTCCGCTGATCAGGGCCTCCTGCACCCCGGCCGCGTCGAGCTTCTGATCCTCTTCCCTGCCCTCATTATACTTCGCGGCCAAATAACCATACAGCGCCCCCATCAGGTCGTTGCCTCCGATGGTGAGGGTAATGAGGTCGGCTGCGGATACGTCCGTCGTCTGCATCTTTGCCAGCAGCGATGCCGTGGTCTCACCGTCTTCGGCCAGATTGGTCAGAGTGTATCCCAGCCCCTCCGCCACCTGATCCGCAAAGGGGTTCTCGATCTCACTGCCTCCCGGTGCATATCCGGTGGTGATACTGTCTCCCAGAGCCAGATACTGCCGGCTTTCCGCAAAGGCTGTGGCAGGAAGCAAGGCCATGCACAGGGCAAGAACACACAGGATACTGAACATGCGCTTTTTCATAAATACCTCCTTCTTCGGGGGGCGGCTCACCCGCCCGGGTGTTTTCCCGTCCGCACCGGGGCACTCATCCTTTCCCCGTTGCCGCTGTACTGCGCAGCAGGCACGTCCGGCGCAATTATGTGCTTACGCAGTTACTATACCACATCCGCATTGCGCCGACCATTCTCCGTTTCGGACCTGAAAACAGGCCATAACCGGGCTGATTTCCGATATGAAGGTCCCCAATCGGCCGCCTGTTCCACGCCCTGCCGTCTTGCGTCAGTCCGGCCTGATCTCCGCAATTCTCTCACATTCTGTGCTGTTGATCCGCTTTTTATCATCTTTTACGCAATCTTTTCTTGCCCGTCACAGACCTCCCGGCGGCTCCTCCCCAGGTATTCCGCCGCCAGGCCAACTGTACGCCATCGCGCATAAACCGGACATGAATAGATCGAAGCTTTCCGCAGATCCACTGGATGTCTCCTTATTGTCCACCCCGTGCCCGATCCACCGCCGGGCAGAATTCAGGACAGCAGGAGCGGAGTCGGAAACTAGTTGGACGATGCCCGGCAAATGTGTGATATTCTGTCGACAAAGAAAGACACCAGGCCTATGTCAGTGTGACGCAGAGGGGGAAGTCTCTTGTATAGAGTCATCGGGATTGATTTCGGCACCAGTACCACCTATATGAATGTGAAGCGCTACAACGGCAATCAGCCAGACGGCGATCGGTTCAGCTACATTCCCGTCATGTTCAATTACGGTGAATCCAGCGGTTATGTGGCTACCATTGTCCGGGAGAATGCGGACGGCAGTTTTGATTTCGGTGAAAAGGCCGCGGAGCCGCTGGCGGGCTCCAGAATTTACTCCGAGATCAAGATGCGCCTGGAGAGTGACAACGAAACGGAGCGCGCAGAGGCCATGCGCATCACGAAAGAGTTTTTCCGTTTTCTCTATGCCACCTATCTCCAGCAGGCAGCAAACCTGGGCTCTGAAGACGATGAAGTGGAGACGGTGGTCTCCTACCCGGTCAAGTGGCAGGCTGACACCAGCCGGTTCATGCTGGAAGCCGCACAGGAGGCAGGGTTTCAGAATGTCCGCGGTATGGATGAGGCGGAAGCCGCTGTGGCCGCAGTCCTGTGCCAGAACAGCAACGGCAAAGGCCTCATCTATGCGGACAAGCCGGGATATCTGCTGCTCATTGACATGGGCGCTGGGACCACAGACCTGGTGGTATGCAAATACCGCATCTCAGATGGCGGGCTCGCCATTGAACTGGTCACCAGTTGGCCGCAAAATTCGGATGAGCCGACCTTCGGCGGACGGGAAATCGACGCCATGCTGAGTCAGTATGTCGAAGGCTACCTCTCCCAGGCGCTGGCGCCAGCCCTCCATCAACTGGCCCACGATATGGCGAACGCCCCAGGAAGCGCCAAGAAGTGGAAGGAACTCACTGTGTCAAAGCAGCTTTCCGCCAACAATCCAGTCACCACATGCGGGTATCTCGACGGGATCCGCTCCATGCTCAGCACCCACTTTCCCGCCTTTGGCCGGGCCGAGTTTGAGGATTTTGCCGGCAGCGGACTGCGGGATTATGTCCGGCTTCTGGAGGGATGCCTGGAGGAAAGCCGCCATCAGGATGCGCAGTTTTCTGAGGTCGGACTGGATCTGGTCATTCTTACCGGCGGACACAGTGCCTGGTACTTCGCAAAGGAGATTCTCACCGGCGCCATGGCCGGCTGGCTGGAACACCCGGCTCTGACCAGAGTGCGGGAGAACCCCAACCGGGTGATAAGCCTGCCCAATCCCCAGACCACGGTTTCCCTGGGGCTTGTCTACAGCAAACTGCCCTACAAGCTGGAAAAACCAGCCCCCCAAAACACACCCCTGGAAAAACCTTCTCTGCAGAAAACGGGCGCTGAGGAATTCACCATAGAGGCCGCGAAAACAGAGGACTCCGCAACCGATGAACCCCCGAAGGGCACCCCTTACACGACCCAGATACATCAGACTCACCGGAAAACAAACGCTGCAGACCGGACACAGGCAATTGTGCGGCACATCATTGCAACTGCGCCGGATCTGAAGAAAACCAATCAGGCGGAAAACCGATCTCTGACGGAATGCCTGCGGAAGAGCTTCGGCATCGCAGCGGACGATGAGATCCTTTATGCGGATGATTATGACAACGGTGCCGGTCAGACCGGTGCCGTACTGACTGCAACGGGCATCTATATGAGGCGTGCGGGTTCCTTTCAGAAGTTCACAAAAGAATATATGACCTGGCCGCTTTTTCAGAACAGCCACAGAGAAGGGGCCAGTCTCTTCGGCACGTCATCCATCTATTCCTATTACCACAATGGGCTCGCCTCCGCCTGGTTCAGCAGTGAACACATCATGAGGGGCATGGACAAGCTCTATTACACGCTGCGCGGAGAGACCCATGCCCCGGCCCTGGCCGGCAGCGCAAGTCACGGGCGGTATCGCTGGGACGACAGTCTTTTGCCGCTGGTGGAACAGTTTATCCAGGAAGACCCCATCATCAACCGCAGCAATGAGCTTTCCCACTATCACAATTGGACTGAAAACACAAAAAAATGGAGTCTGCGCGGGAACCCGGACGTCTATTTCATCCGAGGCATCGGGGGCGAAGGTGATTCGATTGCCGCCATCACGTCAAATGGACTTGAGATACGTCTGTGGAACTTTTGGTCGGATTACAGCGGCCCAACCATATTATGGTCAGAGTTTCTGAATACCGTACTGGAGGACAGCAGCGGAACGATTGGCAAGCACGTGTGGGAGACCTTCCAATTGGGAGAAAGCCTTTGCAGCCTTCAGCAGATCCTGCGGGAAACGTCTGTGGCTTCAGAGCCAGACTGGCCCGTATAAGCGAATTGTCCCGGTTCCACATCCAAAAATCCAAATCACCGGCTTCACATCTGCGGACATGCTAATCTCTTATCAAACAAGAACAAGGAGGCCTGTATCATGGGATATGAAAATTATGATATGACGCCGGAGGCCACTCCGGAGACCGGTAATCTGGGCTCGTTTCAAAATCCCATCTGGACCGATATGGTCTCAGAGGATCTGATGCCGAAGATCCGCTTTACCACCGATCAGGCGGAAGCACAGGAGGCCGCCCAGGCGGACCGAAGCAATCCCTTCGATCTGCCGGATGCTGTTTTCTACGTGGAACCGAAGTCAGACGCTGCGGAAGACCCCGCCGGCTTGGAGGATTTCTCCTTTCAAAACGACTCCTTTGGCCTGGATGTCGGTTCTCTTCCAAAGGAAACCGTCTCAGAGGGCGGCAGCTACGTTGGCCCCAGCCCGGAGAAGCTCAGTCTGCAGTTGGAGCAAGATATGAAAAATCTCGAGTCTGCCCAGGAACGATTGGAACAGGCCATTGAGCGGGGCACCGGCGTGATGTCGGCCATGAGCAATGTGGAGAACGCCCAAAACATCCTGGATACCCGCATGAAGCTGTATCAAGAGGCCATTGCATCCCGCTCTTCCGAAGCACCTGTGGCCGCATCGGCAGAAACCACCCCTGACCAGCCCACCCTTGGCAGTGTATCTCACGCGGAATGGCGGCTGGAAACAGCATATAAACACGGCAGCCAGGCTGAAATCAATGCGGCAAAGAGGTATATGGCCCAGGAGTTGGCCAAGGAAGAACGGAAAAAGATGGAGCAGTAATTGGTTGAAATTCACCTTTGGGAGGGATTCGAGCAATGAGTGAGCGGAATCTGAAACTGACTGATCTGGCCCGAGGCATCAGCCTGGACAGACTGCATATTCAAAATCCCATTGTTGTACCGAACAACGAATTCCGGGAACTGCTGGACAAGGTGATGGAGCGGGGGGCCCTGGAAAGCGTGGGCAGCCGCACATCCTTCTTCATCAATGATGAGCAGACTCCTGCTATCACCTGGCTGAAAATCGTCCGTCTTCCAGTCCGACCGGATAACGCCCAGAACTATGACCTGTTCAACCGCTGGCAGGGTGTGCTGTCCTCCCTCCACGAGTGGGGGTATCGGGTCTATTTCCTGTTGCAGCGCGAGGCCGGACAGACCAGCCTGTATATTGGCGTCCGTTCGGAATTGTCTCACTTTACCTCCCGTGATGCGATCGAACAGATCCTGGAAGCCACTTCCGGAAGCATGCCTGGCATTGAACTGCATCATCTGAGCGACCATGAGATTCTGAAAGACATTACCATTAACATGATAAAGTACAAATCTGTCGGCGCAGTCACCGGACTTCCCTCCTTCTTCGGTGACAAATCCCTGGGAGTTCTGCAGACTCTGGATCCCCTGGCTTTCGGTATCCGCGGTCTGCAGGGGGATGAGCGGGACTACAGCCTGCTGGTCATCGCGGACCCCATCAACGATGCAGAAACCACGAACATCATGAACCGGATGCGCACGCTGGGCAGCGAGATCCACTCTTTTGTAGAGCGCACCATCAACGACAGCAAAGGCATGTCCGAGTCCAGCCAGAAAGGTCTGAATCCCTATGCCATGTCCCAGGTCGCAGGACTGTTGGGAGGCGTGGGCGGATTCTTCGGTCCGATCGGCAACCTCATCGGCAGTGCGATCGGCATCGCGGGCGGAACTGTGCTCGGCAACCTGAACAAGACCATCAGCAACCAGGTCAACCTGTCCGTGAGCACCTCCTATCTGGACAAATTTGCCCAGTATGCGGAACAGCTCACGGAGATTCACATTGAACGGATGAAGCAGGGGCGAAACCTGGGGTACTGGAATGTGGGCATATACGTTCTCGCCAACGACAGGAAGGACATCACCACGGTCAACGGCATGCTCCGCTCCATCTACGCCGGCAAGGAGAGCTATGTGGAGCCCATCCGCCTTCACGTCCTGCGGGAACAATCCGGTGCCCTGGAGATCGTGCGGGACTATTTCAACATCATCCCCCTGTTTGACAACACGGTACCCTCCATGAAGGAGGAAACCGAATGGCACATCTTCGGGAAATACTACCAATATCTCAGCACTCCGATGAACACAAAGGAATTCGCCCTTGCCACTTCCCTCCCCCAGTGTGATGCCCCGGGTCTTCGCTTTGTGAAGACCGCCGTCCGGTTTGCCAATAATCCGCCGGTGCTGGACGCGGACTCCATTTGCCTTGGAAATGTAGTCAATATGGGTGTGGAGCAAAATGCAACCTATCGCGTGGACCACAATGACCTGGTCCGCCATTCTCTGGTAGTCGGATCTACCGGTTCCGGAAAATCCTGCACCTGCAAGCGCATTCTGTCCGAACTTCTGGAGAAAGATGTCCCCTCCCTGATCATCGAACCGGCAAAGGATGACTATGTCCGATGGGCGATCAAGATGAACGAGCATCTGCCGGAAGAGAAACAGTTTCGCATTTATATGCCCGGCTTCGACACATTCGAGGGGACGCCGCTGCAGACCTTGCGCCTGTGCCCCTTTGAGCCGGCGGCCGTTCCCGGCGCCATGGTGGATATGACATCCCGCTGCGAAAATCTGATTGCCCTCATCAATGCCAGCCTGCCCACGGAGGACATCCTTCCCGTCCTGATTGACGAGACAATCTACTCCCTCTACGACCTGGCTTATCCCAACCTGTTCAGCACCGGTGTTCTGATGCCTCAACAAGAGCACTATCCCCTGCTCTCTACGCTGACTGTGATGAGCAGGCAGGTCATGAAGAGGAAAAACTACGAGGAGAAAGTAAAAGCCAATCTGGCAACCTGTCTGGAGACACGGTTTCAGTATCTGACCCGCGGGACCCGTGGCCGGCTGCTCAATGTCATGCGCTCCACAGACTACCGCGAAATTTTTGAGCATCCCACTGTCATCAACATCAGCGGCATCTCAGCCGCCCGGGACAAGGCTCTCATCATGTCCGTACTGATGCTGTCTCTATATGAGTATAAGAAATCCAAATACACCTACGATGCCGAATACAGAGCGAAGGCGCAGGAAAACCGGCTTCTGCATCTGACTCTGGTGGAAGAAGCACATAACATTCTCACCAAACCGGATGCAGGGGCATCCGCCAACAATCCGCAGAAGGTAGTGGCCGACCTGTTCACCAATATTCTCTCTGAAATACGCAGTTACGGAGAGGGAATGATGATCGTGGACCAGTATCCCACCCGGCTGATCCCGGACGCCATCAAAAATACGAACTACAAGATCATTCACCGGCTGGTCTCGCCGGACGACTCGGACGTCATGGCCGCAAGCGTGGCGCTCCGGCCGGAACAGAAGGCTCTGATCGCCTGCCTGACTCCGGGAAACGCCATCGTGTGCGGCGACCGGGACGACGCCGCGGCGTGGATCCACATGAAGAAGCCTGAATTTTAAAGGGGGAAACCCGAATGAGCAACCCTAAACTCATGTATCTTTCCGGTCTGATCCTGGCGGTTCTCGCTGTCGGCTACGGCTCTTTCTGTCTGCTGCGGTCCCGGCGTGCAAGACAGGACAACCGTGCAGCCTTAAATGAGCGTGCACTGGCTGCAGTCGCCGCCGGCATACGTCGTCACGCCGCAGAGTTTGATGGGCTTTTTGAAGGGCTGTATCAGGCCGCAAAAATTCAGAATTCCCTCATTGTCGATGCGTACATCGAGTGGTGTGACCGGGTCGGACAGCTGGGGGATATCTCCTTTCAAAGCTCATTTTCCAGTCTGTTTTCAAAAGAGGATATCCAGAACGAAACTTTGTGCCGGGAAAAGTACCAGCTGCTGCTGCGCTGTTTTGCACAAGCAGGCATTTCCCGTGATCGTCATCAGGGCCTCTGCTGTAAAGCAGATGCTGTCATGCAGCAAGCTTATATTGTGGCCGGCGGGAATCAACCTCAGATCGGTATGGAATACACCATCATCAAGCCAGCCTGGCTTATCGGCAGAAATGTGGTGGAATACGGCATGGTCATGCCCGGTTTTGTTGACCTGTAGAACTATTTGGAGGTGCGATACATGAATGAATTCCTGGAAACCGGCGGGATAAACGAATCTCTGCCGCCACTTGAAAACCCGGGCGAACTCATGGAGGCAACCGCAAGGCAAACCATGAAGGGAGTTGGCAATTGTGCGGATCTGAGCGAAAGCGATGCGTCCTGGCTGGAAACACTCCTCAACAGAATCGTCCAGCCTGTGGTCGACCTGTTCGATGGGGAGGAAAGCGGTTATGACACAGAACGTCTTGCTCCTTCTGATACCGAAGGTCAGGTCACGGAAGGAATGGAATCCTATAACATCTCCGAAGCAACGGAAGAATGGCACGTACAGGAGGGAAATTATTCCTGTGCGGTCTGTACCCAGCAGTTTATTATCAACGAGTTTCTGGATCTTGAGCTGACTGAGACGGAGCTGTGCGACCTCGCAGAGTCCAAAGGGTGGTATGAACCGAAGTCCGGGACAACTCTCAACGACGTTGGCAATCTCTTGGAACTGTACGGCATTGATACGCAAACCAACTACGAGGGCACCATCCAGGATATCAAGGCAGCCCTTGACCAGGGCGGGCGTGTAATCGTCGCCGTCGACAGCATGGTTCTCTGGACGGACGGTTTCGGCAACTATCCGGTATATGGGATGGATCATGCCATCGAAATCATCGGAATTGATGACTCTGATCCTCTGGATGTCAGGGTCATCGTCAACGATTCCGGCATCGAGGGCGGCTGCGGGCAGTCAATCCCCTATCTTGAGTTCATGGAAGCCTGGGCGCCCAGCGGCGGTTTCATGGTGTCCGCATACCCGAACGACGCATGAGGGAGGATGAGCCAACATGACATTGCGAGACTTCAATCTCCGCATTCTGCGGGACGAAATACTGGGAAGGCTCCTGCCCCTGGAATTGAGAAGAACCTATCCCCTGTTCCGCCTTGACGGCGAGGTGCTTCTGGCGGCGTTTATCGGCTTCCGGATCAAGCCGGAAGGGAACGCAGTGAAACTCTCACCGCCCGCATACTATCTTGAAATCACATACCCCCAGTGCACATTACAATCCTTTGAACGCCTTCCTTTCAGCCAGAATCCGGAGCTCTCTGGACAGATGACGCCCCGCAAGCCGGAAGACATCAAACGCCTGTCAGTACTATGCGATGAGGTGCTGCGCTTGTATGACGAAAAGTCCGGCTGCCTGGACGCGGCCATTGCTGAATACCACGCACAGTTGATGGAAATTCTGGAACCGGAGCAGATCGCTGCGCTGGAACGCGGCAGACGCATCTGACATCTGCACTTGGGAGGTGAGCACCAGATGGAACAGCTCTGTGTGGTTGTAGATGCGCAAAGCGAGGATGGAAAAAGGCTGTTTCATGACGTTCTTGCGGCGTATTCCATCGGGCAGAACATAGAAATCACGATAAAATGGCTGAAGGCAGCGGTGACGGAAGATGAAGTCCGGTCAGCCTGTACAGACGCTCAGATCGCGTTTGTAAACGCCTCGGATCCGGTTCGGGCCACGATGATCGGAAATGCGGTGTGTGTTCAGAATTCGCACTGCGCACTGGTCTACTATGATTTCTCCCTTCCGGAAGGTACGCAGGCATTGGTACAGTATTTCAGCCGTCTTATCCCTGCCAGACCGATACGCTACCTCCTGCAGCCAACCCGCTCGGAATGCTATCAGACCGTATCACAATTGCATCGAAACGCCGCCCGTCAAAAGCTTTTTGAATGGGAGACAAAGGGACTGAAATATCGCATCCCCTTCGAGAGCATCCTATACTTCCGCAGCGAAAGAAATCACATTTTCCTGCATCTGAAAAACGGATCCGAGTATTCTTTTCTCGGAAAGCTCTCCTCTGTGGAGCAGATGGTGCCAAACTGCTGTTTTGTCCGCGTGCACCAGAGTTATCTGGTCAGCCGTTCCTCGATCTTATTGGTGGATAAACAAAAGAAATCGGTACGCCTCTGCAATGGAGAGGATATTTACATCAGCAAAGCACACTACAAAGAGACTCTGGAAATTTAGAACGGGAGCGCTTCCCGTCCAAATGGCCCGGCGAGACCGGTAAGGCAGCTCCAGAACATAGCTGAATCCGATACTTAGGAAGGTTCCACTGCTCATCCCGTGAAAACGGCAAAGGTTTTCCACCCCATGCAGGCTCCTTCCGACTCTCCGCACACGACTAAACCCCGGACTCTGGAGCCAACCTGATCCGGATTACAAGCGAAGGGAGGAAACGGCAATTTTTACTCCTGCCTGTGGAAGCCGGAGTATCCTTGCCGAACTTCAATGAAAAAAATCCGCAATCTGATCTGTGTGATTTTGATCCCCACATTCATTTTGATCTCCCTGTTCGGATGTGGAAATCAGGCAAGTGATTTGCCGCAAAGGCAGGGAACCGACCCCTCTGCCGCCGCACCCTACGAGGATACTTCTCCTCAGAACCAGGAACAATTCACCATGCCCGACCCGGTGCTGGTTCTTCCGGATGCCGCTGTCAGCCAGACCAACGGCGTTGAACTGGAAATTGACGGAGGCATCTATGTGTTCACACAGTATACCTACCTATTTTCTCCTTCGGCAAACCTGATGGACAACTCTCTTTTTCTGACGTATCAGATGCTAGTCCAGGCAGCGGGAATGGAGTTGGAGCATCTTTACGCCGATGGCACATACAGTGAATACGCCATTCTTCAGGGCAATTACTTTCTCGGATATTTTGTAAAAGACATCAATCAGTGGGATCTGTTCCTGCCCAGCGCCGTGGTGCTGGACGACACCCCCAGCGGCAACGGCAGCGGCGGTACGTTCCAGAACGATCCCTTTGGCATTCAGGTGCAGCCGGGTGAAACGGTTCCTGATTCCGGTGGCTCTGCCATGGTCTGTGAGTCCTGCGGCGGATCGGGCGTGTGTGACGCCTGCGGCGGCGATGGATGGGCGGATAATATCTACTATGGAGAACACAATGATTTTGAGTGTACCGTCTGTAATCAAACCGGTGTCTGCCCGGTTTGCGACGGGGAAGGCGTGTGGATTTTTGACTGACAGTGCGGAATGTGCATCAAGCAGGCATTTGCAGAATCACAGCGCAAGCCGCCCTTGCCGTCCCATTCAAAATGTGAGATTTACAATGCCCGCGGCAACCCGCGGGCATTGTGCTATCGCAGCATATATCGTTTCAGATCTTTCCGGTTGGCCACCTCCAGCTTTTTCATGGCCTCGGAGATGTGACGCTTCACTGTATTGGAAGAAATGTGCAGATGCTCTGCGATGTCGGAATTATTCCACCCCTTGGCCGCCAGCATACACACAGCAAACTCGGTGGTGGTCAGATCGTCCGCCACATCATGGCCCGTCTCCGGGTTGTGGACTTTGCGCCAGCCGGCAGAAAACCGGTAGGTGATGTCGATGATCCGCTTGAAATCCTCCGGCCATCCAGGTTTGATCACCGCCTCCAGCATTCCACCCAACAGGCCGTGGTGCTCACCCAAACCCTCGATGAGATCGTCCGGACGGGCCAGCTCCCAGGCTGCCAGGAGATGCTCTTTGGCTTTGTCGGTCTGCTTCATCCCCATGTAGTCCATCACCGCCACCAGGTGCAGATAAATGGCGGGGATGGGATAGCGAGATGCCCCCATGGCCAGTGTACCTTCCACAATTCCAGCGCTGGGGCCATAGTTCTCCTGCAAATAAAGGTGGTGGGCGTAGACGTACAGGGCAAAGGCCCGCAGTCCCGGCGGCAGAAGGGGCAAAAAGCCGCGAATATCCGGCATTCCTTCAGGCAGAGGCAGGTGAAGCAGCACTGCTCCGGCAGCTGCTGTAAAGGCGCAGGCGGCCTCTGTCTCCGGAGACTTCGTCCCGTTGACCAAGGCTGCGTTCATCTCGTTCAATGCAAATCTGGCCCGTTGAATGCGGCCCAGAGAGAGATTTGCATAGGCATAGATCAGGCAGGCAGACAGCCGGGCCCCAGCGTCCTGGCTGGTGAGATAGGCCTCCGCCTCATTGGCCGCCTCTTCCGGCTGGCCGCTGAAATAATGGTACTCCGCCAGGGCGATATCCCTCTGCGGGCCCTCTTCCATGGCCTGCGCCGTGTTCAGACAGTGCCCCGGCTGGAAGGAAGTATTCATCAGGGGCATGAGACAGCCGCGGCTGATCAGGCCGGACATATCAGCTGACCGATTCGCATCCGTATGGGCGAAACGGGGATCCTTTGGCTTTTCCGCATCGGCCGGGATCGCCCATGCCCGCCCGAATTTCTGCGCGCCGGGGATACGCCCGTCAATGCAGAACTTCTGTACCATCCGCTTTGACACGTTCCATCTTCCGGCTGTTTCCTGTACAGTGAGGTACTCCATAGCTGTCCCTCCTGAGTCAATCATTCTGGCCTCTATTATATGCGTGACTGCACACCGGTGCAAGAGAAATGCACTGCGCAACGGGCACCGCCATCACCCGCGCCTCTGTTCGGAAATCAGTTGGACGGCCGCACGCTCCCGTGTGATATCCTGTCGATAAGCAAAGAAGCGGGGCGCCCATGGAAGCCAATGAACTGAACATCCATATCAGCTTGCCCCAAGACAACCGGTCTCTGTGCTGGGTTTGTCCTGTGCGCCGCAGGTGCTTTCCCAAAGCAATCTGCCCTGTGCGCACCGAACACCCCAGAGCAAAACAGAGGCTTCAGGAGGCTGTGAAATGGCAACGGAATATCAAAGCGTGGAATACCGTCTCCATGAGTGCTTGGTCCAGATGCAGGATATGCTGTCAGTTTTGAATTTTGACCAGAGCCTGCTTGATGCCTTGCAGGAGTGCAAGAATCTCATCAAGAACAAGCAGTATAAAGTCGCCGTTATGGGCGAATTCAAGCGGGGCAAAAGTTCCCTGATCAACGCACTTCTCGGTTCTCGGATCCTGCCCGCCGACGCAACACCTACCACCGCGACCATCAACCGCATCACATACGGCGCAGCGCCAAGAGCGGTCATCACCTTTCAAGATGGAAGGGAGCAGGAAATTCCCGTTCACGAACTGAAGGACTATGTCACAAAAATTACGGCAGAGGGAGCGGCAAGGGCCTTGCAGATCAAGGAGGCCACTGTGTATTTCCCCACAGTATTCTGCCAGAATCACATTGATATCATTGACACACCCGGTCTGAACGATGACGCGCGTATGACCCAAATCACAATTGACATGGTGGCAAATGTGGATGCGGTGATTGTGCCGATCCACGCTCACGCCCCCTTCAGCGAAACAGAAATGAAGTTTGTCTGTCAGCTTATCGAAAGCGAGAATATCACCAATCTGGTGTTTGTCGTCACCTTCCTGGACCAACTGGATGAGGACGATTACAACTACGAACGATTCATGGGATTTGTCCGCCAGCGCATTCAGTCCACGGTATTTGCAGAACTGGAAAAACGGAACAGTCCTGAGCCTGTTCTCCGGAAAGCCCATCAACTGCTGGACCACCTGCAGATCAATGGAATCTCCTCGTCGCTGGCTCTGGATTCCTTCGTCTCCAACAACCGGGACATGCTTGAAAAAAGCCGGTTTGAACCGTTTCGCAATGCGTTGCTGCATGCAGTAACCTCCAAGCAGCTGGAACATGCCATTCAAAAAACAATTGCTGTGCTTCACTCGGTGGCTGCAAAGTTTGATGAGCAGGATCAGAAGCGCAAAGCAGTACTCCAGGATGGCTTTGTGATGCTGGAGCAAAATACACAGCTGCTAAAGGACTACTGTTCCAACTCCCAAAGGGCGTTGGAGGATGCTCTGTCCAGGAATCTCAGTTCTCTGCAAACCATGATCAGTAAATTCAATGGAAACAAAAATTATATTGTCAATGAATTTATCAAGGGCTTGTCAAGCGTGCGGGTGAACAGCCATGAGGTCATTCTTTCGACCCTAAACAAAGCTGCCGAGCAGATCGGCCGTGAACTTCTCAGGCGGCGCACATCCATGCAGCATGAGATGATTCAGATTCTTACGGACTCCCTCCCTCCCCTTCAGGAAGCGGAACGTCAGGCACTGCAGGCTGTTTCCGGCTTTCCAGATGTGGCAAAGATCATTGGCTTCCCTGAGACAGCGCAATCCATGAACCGATTCGCAGAAACAATTTTCCGCAACGCAGTCTTCAAACTGGAGACCCCTTATTCTTCCCAGTGGCAGAATCTGGCCAATTGTGATGTCATTGAGATGATCATCCAGGCCGCAGACACCTCTGTTTCAAATTACATCATGGAGCTGAATCAGATTGTGAACACCATCCGCAAAAATTGGTCTGATCAGTTCTATGGACACTTAAAGGAGCTCATCTCCTGTGTGACGAAGGAGTTGAATCAACGACAGGAAAAGCAGGATCTGCAATATAAAGCATATCTTCAGAACTACCAAACATTTTATCAGAACACCCAAGGGATTCTGAAACAAAGTGAGGCTCTTTGGAGCGAATTCGAGGGGGGAGAACATCTGTGAGCACGTGCAACAAATGCGGTGCCCCGCTGCTGCCCGAAAGCAACTTCTGCACCAGTTGCGGAAGCCCGGTTCAAGGCTCCGCCCGGCATCTCTGTCCGAACTGTGGAGCACAGGTGGCAGAGGACTCCGCTTTCTGCAATCAGTGCGGTGAGAGGGTGAATACGCCGGTACCAGACAGCCAAAACATCAGCTGCAGGGCACGCACGATTCTGATTTCCCGCGATACTCAGCTCCAGTGCATTGCAAATACCTACAAGGTCATCGTAAATGGAACAACCCTGGGCAATGTCCCACCCGGAGGTGCGCTCCGGACCAGGGTGAACGCCGATACCGCCACAGTCGATATCATCTGTACCACCATCATGAGCAAAGAACGCAGGCACCTTCTTCTGAAGCTTGGAGAAAACCCCCGCATTTCCTTCAAGCTTCTGTGGCCAGGCATGATTCTTGAAACGGTATATGATGCACAGATACTGGAACGGCAATAAACGTGAAAGGAGATGTTGCACATTGAAACAGTGTCCGCACTGCGGACTGCAGTCCGCAGATGATCAGGTGTTTTGCCAACAATGCGGCACCCGGCTGGCAGCATCGCATCAGACTAATTCAACCGACGGGCAGTTGCTTCAAGAGGAAAAAAAGCAGGGTTCCAGCAAAAAACGGATTCTTCTCACCGTGATACTGGCGGCTGCCTGCGTTTTCTCCATTGTCTTTTCTGTGATTCAGTACAACAACGCCTCATTTTACTCCAACCTGTATGACTCACTTTACTTCCGATACAGTGACCTGGAAGAGGAAAACACGGTACTTGCAGAGCAAGCAGAGTTCTTGGATCAATACATTGCCATCATTGACAACGACAGCGGCGACAACCTTTACCACACCTACACCTGTGCCACCTGGAATTGGGATGGTGATTGGTCCATCATCGCGTATAACGTAAACAAAGCTGAATTCGAAGGCTATGAGCCTTGTCCGGAATGTCATTGACTCCTTCGTGATGCGGAACAGAAAGCTATGCGCTGCTGCGCAGCCGCTGAATTCCTGCAAGGCTTTTCCCTCGTTTCTCAGGCGCTTCTGCTTACCTGTTCATGTTCAGGACGGGGTTGCGTGTACCATTCCTGTCTCGCCTCACTGACGAGCGGCTGGCTCCGCTGTTCCATACACCATATTTTCAGGATACAGTCCTGCACCCATTGATCCTGTTAGTTACTCTTGATTTTATCCGCAAATCACTCGTTTTTGGTTGCAAAGGACCAACAAAATAACACTTGCCATTCTGAAGGGAGAGACTGAAATGACATTTTGTCCAAAATGCGGAGCACAGCAGCCGGACGGAGCGGTCTTCTGCAGCAAATGCGGAACGAAACTGCACGCTCAGTCCCAACGGAAAATTTGCCCGAACTGCCACAGTGAGATGGAGCCGGGTATGATCTTCTGCAGCAAGTGCGGAGCCCGGTATAATCCTCCACAACCTGTGCGTCCAGATCCTCCGCGGCCTCAGCCTGTGCCAAATCCTCCGCAGCCCCGTCCCCGGCCTACTCCGGTCGCGGATGTCCAGACTCTGACCATTCTTTCTGTCATCTGTATCTTTCTGTGCTGGCCCGTAGCCATCTACGGGTTTGTCTGCCGGTCCCGAGCGGTCAAGGCCACCAGCCAGGAGGCGGCAAACCGCGCAATTCACAATGGAAACCGGGCCTGCATCATCGGACTGTGTGTGATCGGCGCTCTGTTTGTGATCGGGCTTTTGGGCGGAATGTAACGTCTTGGG
Source organism: uncultured Oscillospiraceae bacterium (assembly GCA_944385435.1). Taxonomy (GTDB): domain Bacteria; phylum Bacillota; class Clostridia; order Oscillospirales; family Oscillospiraceae; genus Enterenecus. Next base: position 2,228 of record CALWXG010000016.1, on the reverse strand, counting down.
CTTAGCTACTTGTAGGGGGAATTACATATGTCAGAAACGCAATTCAGCAGCTTTTCAAACTACAAACAGACCGTGCTGGAAATCACAGGTGATTTGAAAAAAATCCGTGAATTCAGTCAGCGTTTAAACCTGGAGGGAAACGTATCATCCATTGACGGCGTCCTCAAGCGTTTGGCAGAGGATACGTTCAATGTGGCCATTGTGGGCGAGTTCAAGCGGGGCAAAAGCACGCTGATCAACGCCCTGCTGGAAAAAGATGTGCTGCCCACAGACGTCATCCCCACTACCGCCACCCTCAACAAGGTCACATACAGCGTCACTCCATTTGTCCGCATTGAGTACAACGATGGCCGGACTGAAGACATCGACATTGAAAAACTGAGTGAGTACGTGACAAAGCTGACGCCGGAGAGCACAAAAATCGCCCAGAGCATCAAAATTGCCACGGTATACTACCCAGTCAATTACTGCAAAAATGGCGTGACCATCATTGACACCCCAGGTCTCAATGACGAGGATTCCATGACCCAGGTCACACTGAGTGTTCTGCCTCAGGCGGATGCGGCCATTATGGTGATGATGGCCGGCTCTCCCTTCTCCCAATATGAATGTGATTTTTTGGAGAACAAGATCATTGCCAGCGATTTGGGACGCGTCCTCTTTGTCGTCACCGGAATTGACCTCTATGATGAAGACGACGGACAGAAAATCTTAAACTTGATCAAAAAACGGATTACAGACTCAGTGCTGGCAAAAGCCAGACGAACTTATGGCGAGGATTCCAAAGAATATGCCGCCTACCAGAGAAAACTCGGCAGCATCCATGTGTATGGTCTGTCCGCAAAAAAGGCGCTCAAGGCAAAGCAGAAGGGCGATCCGGATATGCTGGCCAAGAGCCGGTTCCCTGAATTTGAATCGGCACTGGAACGTTTCTTAACGGAGGATCGTGGCGCTGTCATGCTGAATGTCCCCCTCAATCGGATTAAAATGTCCTCTGTCGAACTGATCAAAGCGGCACAGCTGAGGGAAAGTGCGCTTACCATGCGCAAAGAGGAGTTTGACGCGAAATATGAGCGGGCGATGGAGGAAATCAAGAAAATTCAGACTGAGCGTCAGAACGAATTCAACCGCATCAGTCTGAATGCCAAACAGACTTATCAAAACCTGATCCCCACCATTCAGAACTATTGGCCATCCATCCTGAAAGCGGCAGACGAGGTGGTCGACAACTATCCCATCACATCTGTAAAAGAACTGAAGGGTACTGCCGGACAGGAGACACAGGAGGCCATAACCAAAGCCGTGAGAGATGCCATCTGCAGAACCAGTCAGGATATCATGGAGCGCATACAGGTCATGATCAATGACGCATTGGTCAATGAGGCAGAACGTTTATCCAGCTTTGAAAACAATTTTTACCAAGCAACGGAACTCATTCAGGAACTGTTCGTCTCCGTATCCGGGCAAGACGGGTCCGGCGTCGAATTAGCCCTCGGTGTGGTTGCCTCCAGCATTGGGGGGAACGGAGTATTGGGCGGCATCTATCTTGGGTACAAGCAAGCTGGTTGGAAAGGCGCCCTGCTGGGCGGAGGGACCAGTTTCGCCGGCAGCATGGCAAGCGCGTATGGATTGGGTATGCTGATCGGCGCCCTCGCAATCCCGCTCACCTGGCCTGTCCTTCTGGTCACCACGGTTGGCGCTGGAATCATCGGGACATTTGCCGGGAAATGGGCTGTAGGAACGATCTTTGCTCAGGATCAAATTCTGAAATTCAAGCAGTCCTTCAAGAAAGCGATCCATGAGGAACTGAATTGCATGAAAGAGGAAAACGATATTAGCGACCTGGTCCGCGCACAGATTGAGTCTGCTTTTGACGCGCTCAAGGACAAAATCAGGACAGAAACGGAAAATATCCTGGGCGACACGCATAACCAGCTCACACAGCTCAAGGTGGAGCTGGCTCAGGCTGACAGCATGGACACCCAGGAGCGAAAGGCCCTGAAGCAGATGATGTCTGAGCTGGAGAAAATCAGCTCTCACGCGGACACCATCAGCAGAGAACTGACCCTTGTGCTTGCCCGGCAGGAAGGCATCTGACCCTCTGCCAGAGCCCAGCACGCCGCAATGGAAGCTGTCTGTCAAATTCACCTTGGAGACCGCAGAAAATTCTGTGTAAACGACGGGATATGACAGTATAAAGGATCCTGGGGAAGTCAAGAATATCACCA
>CALWXG010000015.1 GCA_944385435.1 uncultured Oscillospiraceae bacterium | reverse complement strand
CACGCAGCAGGTGCCCATGCCCCGGGCCACCACGGCGGCGTGGGAGGTCATGCCGCCCCGGACGGTGAGGATGCCCTCGGCGGTCTGCATGCCCTCAATGTCCTCGGGAGAGGTCTCCAGACGGACCAGAACCACCTTCTCACCGCGGCTCTTCCACTCCTTGGCGTCGTCGGCGGTGAAGACCACACGGCCGCAGGCGGCGCCGGGGGAGGCGGCCAGGCCCTTGCCCACGGCCTCGGCCTTCTTCAGGGCCTCGGCATCGAACTGGGGATGGAGCAGGGAGTCCAGCTGCTTGGGCTCCACGCGGCACACGGCCTCCTTCTCGTCGATCATGCCCTCGTCCACCAGGTCCACGGCCACCTTCAGGGCGGCGGCGGCGGTGCGCTTGCCGTTGCGGGTCTGGAGCATGTAGAGCTTGCCGTTCTCAATGGTGAACTCCATGTCCTGCATGTCCTTGTAGTGCTTCTCCAGCCGGTCGGCGATGGCGGCGAACTGGTCGTACACCTCAGGCATCTCCTCGTGCAGCTTGGAGATGGGGGAGGGGGTGCGCACGCCGGCCACCACGTCCTCGCCCTGGGCGTTGATCAGGTACTCGCCGAACAGGGCCTTCTCGCCGGTGGCGGGGTTGCGGGTGAAGGCCACGCCGGTGCCGGAGTTGTCGCCGGAGTTGCCGAACACCATGGACTGCACGTTGACGGCAGTACCCCAGTCGTAGGGGATCTCGTTCATGCGGCGGTAGACGTTGGCCCGGGGGTTGTCCCAGGAGCGGAACACGGCCTTGACGGCCTCCATCAGCTGGACCTTGGGATCCTGGGGGAAGTCCACGCCCTTTTCCTTCTTGTAGAACTCCTTGAACAGGACCACCAGGTGCTTCATGTCCTCGGTGTCCAGCTCGATGTCGTTCTTCACGCCCTTCTGGGCTTTCACTTCGTCAATGATCTCCTCGAAGCGCTTCTTGGACAGCTCCATCACCACGTCGGAGAACATCTGGATGAACCGGCGGTAGGAGTCGTAGGCGAAGCGGGGGTTGTTGGTGAATCTGGCCAGGCCCTCCACCACCACATCGTTCAGACCCAGGTTCAGGATGGTGTCCATCATGCCGGGCATGGAGGCCCGGGCGCCGGAGCGGACGGAGACCAGCAGGGGGTTTTCGGGATCGGCGAACTTCTTGCCGCAGATCTCCTCCATCTTGCCCAGGTACTCATAGATCTGGGCCTGGATCTCTTCGTTGATCTGGCGGCCGTCGTGATAGTACTGGGTGCAGGCCTCGGTGGTGATGGTGAAGCCCTGAGGTACCGGCATGCCCAGATTGGTCATCTCGGCCAGGTTTGCGCCCTTGCCCCCCAGCAGCTCCCGCATGGAGCCGTTGCCTTCGGAGAACAGATAGACGAATTTTTGACTCATGTTTGTCCCTCCACAAAAATGTGTTTTCAATACGCCTGATTTCAATGCGTTCGAACACGATTTTAGTGTAAACGGGATTAAAAGTCAAGAACTGTGTGGACATTAAATGAAAAAAACGGAAAGAGGGAAAAAAGTAACGGAAAGGGCGGCAGACAGGGGGATTGTCCAGTGAAATGAGGGCGGAGCACATGAAAATTTGCGTTTTTCCCGGCGATTGCGCGCGGCCCGGCGGGCTTTCCTTTTTTCTGTTGTGTGTTCCGCCAAACCGCGCCGGCCCGGCGGAGGGGGGAAAAGCCGGGCGGACAGCCGGCCGGCGGGCGCCGGCTCCGGGCGGAGGGACGCAATTATGTGCATAATCACAAAAAGCGGGTTTCCGGCGATGCGAAAGCTGTTTTTTGCAATGAAAATCTGCATCGGTGCAAAAAACTGTTGACAAAACGGCTCTTCGTGGTATACTGAACCCATAAGCGAGAGGACAAAGGCGTTCCACCCGGATGGATGGAGCGCCTTTGTTTATAAAAACGCACAGACCCGAATTCAAAGTCCGGTTCCGGCCGGTATCCATGGAAAGGGGCAGTACACTATGGCAAACAATCAGGGTTATACCAAGGAAGACGTCATCCGCATTGTAAAGGAAGAGGATGTGAAGTTCATCCGGCTGCAGTTCACCGATATTTTCGGGCAGCTGAAGAACGTGGCCATCACCGCGTCCCAGATTGAGAAGGCGGTAAACAATCAGTGCATGTTTGACGGCTCCTCCATTGAGGGCTTTGTCCGGATCAATGAGTCCGATCAGTATCTCTATCCCGATCTGAAGAGCTTCCGCATCTTCCCCTGGCGGCCCAGCCACGGCAAGGTGGCCCGCCTGATCTGCGACGTGCACAATCCAGACGGCTCCCCCTTTGTGGGCGACCCCCGGCAGGTGCTCAAGCGCGTGATCCAGAAGGCCAACGATATGGGCTTCGACCGGTTCAATGTGGGCCCCGAGCTGGAGTTCTTCCTGTTCCAGACCGACGAGGACGGCAAGCCCACCACCCGGACCAACGACGAGGCGGGCTATTTCGACCTGGGTCCGCTGGATCATGGTGAGTCCACCCGGCGGGAGATCTGTCTGGCCCTGGAGCAGATGGACTTTGAGATCGAGGCGTCCCACCACGAAGTGGCCCAGGGCCAGCATGAGATCGACTTCAAATATGCCGAGGCCCTCCACGCCGCGGACAACATCATGACATTCAAACTGGCGGTGAAGACCCTGGCCCAGAAGAACGGGCTGCACGCCACCTTTATGCCCAAGCCCATCTTCGGCATCAACGGCTCCGGCATGCACACCAACATGTCCCTGTTCCGGGACGGGAAGAACGTGTTCTATGATCCCGACGGGGAGCGGGGCCTGTCCAGGCTGGCCTACTCCTTCATCGCCGGCCTGCTGGCCCACATGAAGGGCATGGCCGCCATCACCAACCCTCTTGTGAACTCCTACAAGCGGCTGGTGCCCGGCTATGAGGCGCCCTGCTACATGGCCTGGTCCGCCTCCAACCGCTCCGCCCTGATCCGGATTCCCGCCTCCCGGGGCCAGTCCACCCGGGTGGAGCTGCGCTGCCCCGATCCCTCCTGCAACCCCTACCTGTCCCTGGCCGTGTGCCTGGCTGCCGGTTTGGACGGCATTGAGAAGGGCCTGACTCCGCCCCCGGAGATCACCGACAACATCTTTGCCATGACGCCTGCCACCCGCAAGCGCCGGGGGATCGAGGCCCTGCCCGGCTCCCTGGATGAGGCCCTGATCTATCTGAAGCGGGACAAGCTTATCATGAATACTCTGGGCGAGCATGTGTCCAGCCAGTTTATCGCCGGCAAGGAGGCCGAGTGTGACGAGTACCGTACCCGTGTCTCCAGCTGGGAGCTGGATAAGTATATGATCAACTATTAAGGTATGGTGCTCCATCTGATCCATACGCGAAGCTGCGGGGAGAGTGGTGGAATTGCGCAAGATCATCATAGCGTTTGAAAGCGCGGCCAACAGCGCAAAAGTACAGGAGATCATCGAAAACGCCGGCGTGGCCAGCTGCGTGGTGTGCCGCAGCGCCTCGGAAGTGAAGCGTGCCGTGCACAAGCAGCGGCTGGACACCATCATCTGCGGATTCAAACTCCGGGAGGAGTCCTGCGAGCAGCTGTATCAGGATCTGCCGGACGACTGCATCATGATGATGATCGGCCCACAAAGCCGTCTGGAGCTGTGCGAGACGGATGGAATTTTCAAGCTGCCCGCCCCGGTGACCCGGGGAGACCTGCTGGCCTCAGTGCGGATGCTGCTGCAGTTCCAGCAGCAGCGCGTCCCCCGTCAGGGCGGGTATCCGGAGCGCAGCGAGGAGGACAAGAGCCTGGTGGCCCAGGCCAAGGCGGTGCTCATGGACCGTCACGGGATGACGGAAGACGAGGCGCACCGTTTTTTGCAGAAGCAGAGCATGAACCACGGGGCCAAGCTGGCGGATACCGCCAGAATGGTGCTGTCGGGCGATATCTACAACGCGTGAACCAGGGGGCGGCAGTCATAGACTGCCGCCCCCGCTCATATCCTGACCAGAGCGGATTTTGTTCTGGGAGGGATGTCCATTGAAGTTTTCCAAACTGCACGGCCTGGGCAACGACTACATTTTCCTCAACTGCATGGGCGGCATGCCGGATGACCCCGGCGGGCTGGCCAGGAAGCTGTCCCACCGCCACTTCGGAGTGGGGGGCGACGGGGTGATCTGCATCGGACCGTCGGAGAGCGGCGACTTCCGGATGCGGATTTTCAACGCCGACGGCTCAGAGGGGGAGATGTGCGGAAACGGCATCCGGTGCGCGGGGAAGTACGTGTACGAGCTGGGCCTGACGGACCGGACCCGGCTGGTCTTTGAGACCCTGGCCGGGCTGAGGCGGGTGGAGCTGCAGCTGACCGGGGGGCGGGTGACCTGCGCCGTGGTGGATATGGGGATCCCCGCCGTGGCGCCGCCCCGCAGGGTGTTCGCCCTGGGCCGGACCTGCACCGGGACCCCGGTGTCCATGGGCAATCCCCATTTTGTGCTGGAGGAGGAGCACCTTGCCCAGGCGGACCTGGCCGCCCTGGGGCGGGCGCTGGAGCAGCTGCCCTGCTTTCCCGGCGGGGTGAACGTGGAGCTGATCCGGGTGACCGCCCGGGACGAGCTGGAGATGCGGGTGTGGGAGCGTGGCAGCGGGGAGACCCTGGCCTGCGGCACCGGGGCCTGCGCCGCCGCGGCGGCCATGATCCGGGCGGGGCGGCTGGACCGCCAGGTGCGGGTGCGGCTGCCCGGCGGGGTGCTGGAGGTGGAATGGTCGCCGAGGGATGGACATGTGTACATGACAGGGCCTACTGTGGCGGTATTTCATGGCGAACTTGCCGATTGACCCGCGCCCCGGTTTTATTGTAAAATCAACTCATTCATTTCATACGCTAAAGAGTAAAACTCCAGGAGGGGTATCCATGGTCCAGATCAATGAAAATTTCTGCAAGCTGCCCGGCAGCTATCTGTTTTCTGAAATCGGCCGTCGGGTGGCGGCGTACAGCGGGGAGCACCCGGAGGCGGAGCTCATCCGGCTGGGCATCGGGGATGTGACCCGGCCCCTGGCGCCGGCGGTGGTGGAGGCCATGGCCGGGGCAGTGGCGGAGATGGGTACCCCGGATGGGTTCCACGGCTACGGCCCGGAGCAGGGCTATGAGTTCCTCTGTCAGGCCATTGCCGAGCACGACTACCAGGCCCGGGGCGTGGCGGTGGAGGCGGACGAGATCTTCGTCTCCGACGGGGCCAAGAGCGACTGCGGCAACATGGGGGACATCTTCGGGCCGGACAACATCGTGGCGGTGTGCGATCCGGTGTACCCGGTGTATGTGGACTCCAACGCCATGGCCGGCCGGGCGGGGGACTACGACCCGGACACCGGGCGGTGGAAGCGGCTGGTGTATATGCCCTGCACCAGGGAGAACGGCTTTGTCCCCGCCATCCCGGAGGGGCGGGCGGACATGGTCTACCTGTGTTTCCCCAACAACCCCACCGGGGCCATGGCCACCCGGGAACAGCTGAAGGCCTGGGTGGACTGGGCCAACGCCAACGGCAGTGTGCTGCTCTACGACTCCGCCTACGAGGCCTTTATCTCCCAGCCCGGGCTGCCCCACAGCATCTTTGAGATCGAAGGGGCCCGCACCTGCGCCATCGAGTTCCGCTCCTTCTCCAAAACCGCCGGCTTCACCGGCACCCGGTGCGCCTATACCGTGGTGCCCAGGGAGCTGGAGCGGGGGGGCGTCAGCCTGAACAGCCTGTGGAACCGCCGCCAGACCACCAAATTCAACGGGGTCCCCTACGTGGTGCAGCGGGGGGCGCAGGCGGTGTACACCCCCGCGGGACAGCGGCAGGTGAAGGAGATCATCGCCTACTACCAGCGCAACGCCCAGGTGATCCGGGAGGGCCTGAGCCGGGCCGGCCTGGAGGTGTACGGCGGGGTGAACGCCCCCTACATCTGGGTGGCCACCCCGGAGGGCATGGGCTCCTGGGACTTCTTCGACCTGCTGCTGCGGCAGGCCCACGTGGTCACCACCCCCGGGGCCGGCTTCGGGCCCAGCGGGGAGGGGTACATCCGGGTGACCGCCTTCGGCCAGGCGGAGCAGGCCGCCCAGGCGGTGGAGCGGATCCAGTCCGTTCTGAAGTGAGCATCCAAACAGCACAGGCAACCGGCCCAACGGGGGGCTGAGCAGGCGGCGGCGCGCGGGAATTGCGCCGTCCGCCTCACCTCCGGCGGGCCGGTTTTTTCCGTTCCTTCCGGGGCACACTGGAAGGGGCACACAGCATGGAGAAGAAGGTGACGACTTTGAAGAAACAGGCACAGGGGCCGCTGTACAGCCCCGCATTTGAGCATGACAACTGCGGCATCGGAGCCGTGGTGGACATCCGGGGGCGCAGGAGCCACCGGACGGTGGACAGCGCCCTGAAGATTGTGGAGAAGCTGGAGCACCGGGCGGGAAAGGACGCCGAGGGGAAGACCGGCGACGGCGTGGGGATCCTGCTGCAGATCTCCCACCGCTTCTTCCGCAAACAGGCGCAGCTGTGCGGCTTTGAGCTGGGGGAGGAGCGGGACTACGGCGTGGGGATGTTCTTCTTCCCCCGGGAGACCCTGCGCCGGAACCAGGCCAAGAAGATGTTCGAGCTCATCGTGGAGAAGGAGGGGATGGAGTTTATCGGCTGGCGGCAGGTGCCGGTGTGCCCCCAGGTGCTGGGCCAGAAGGCCCTGGACAAGATGCCCAGCATCCAGCAGGCCTTCGTCCGCCGTCCGGAGGGAGTGGAGCGGGGGCTGGACTTCGACCGGAAGCTGTACATCGCCCGGCGGGAGTTCGAGCAGTCCAATGACAACACCTATGTGCCCTCCCTGTCCAGCCGGACCATCGTCTACAAGGGCATGTTCCTGGTGGGCCAGCTGCGGATGTTTTACCCGGATCTCCAGGACGAGGACTACCAGTCCGCCATCGCCCTGGTCCACTCCCGCTTTTCCACCAACACCAACCCGTCCTGGGAGCGGGCGCATCCCAACCGGTTTATCCTCCACAACGGGGAGATCAACACCATCCGGGGCAACGCGGACCGGATGCTGGCCCGGGAGGAGACCATGCACAGCGCCGTGTGGGACCGGGACATCGACAAGGTGCTCCCGGTGATCAACGCCGCCGGCTCCGACTCGGCCATGCTGGACAACACCCTGGAGTTCCTGGTGATGAGCGGCATGGAACTGCCCCTGGCGGTGATGATCTGCATCCCGGAGCCCTGGAGAAACGATGCCAACATGTCCCGGGCCAAACGGGACATGTACCAGTACTTTGCCGCCATGATGGAGCCCTGGGACGGCCCGGCCTCGATCCTCTTCTCCGACGGGGACCAGGTGGGAGCCGTGCTGGACCGCAATGGCCTGCGCCCCTCCCGGTACTATATCACCGACGACGACCAGCTCATCCTCTCCTCTGAGGTGGGGGTGCTGGATCTGGATCCGGCCAGGATCGTGAAGAAGTCCAGGCTGGAGCCCGGGAAAATGCTGCTGGTGGACACCCTGGCCGGCCGGGTCATCGGCGACGAGGAGCTGAAGGAGCACTACGCCCGGCGCAACCCCTACGGGGAATGGCTGGACCGGAACCTGGTGCGGCTGCGGGAACTGCCCATCCCCAACAAGAAGGTGGAGCTGTACACGCCGCAGCGCCGGGCCCAGGTACAAAAGGCCTTCGGCTACACCTATGAGGATGTGATGACCTCCATTCTTCCCATGGCCCGCACCGGGGCGGAGCCCACCGCCGCCATGGGCATCGACATCCCGCTGGCGGTGCTCTCCCACCACGACCAGCCCCTGTTCAACTATTTCAAGCAGCTCTTTGCCCAGGTGACCAATCCCCCCATCGACGCCATCCGGGAGGCGGTGGTCACCGACACCACCGTGTATGTGGGAGATGACGGCAACCTGCTGGAGGAGACTGCGGACAACTGCCGGGTGCTCCAGATCCGCAACCCCATCCTCACCTCCCTGGACCTGATGAAAATCCGGAACATGGACAAGCCGGGGTTCCAGGTGGAGACGGTGTCCATTCTCTACTTCAAGAACACGCCGCTGAAACGGGCTTTGGACCATCTGATGGTGGCTGCCGACCGGGCCTACCGCAACGGGGCCAACATCCTCATCCTCTCCGACCGGGGCGTGGACGAGAACCACGTGGCCATCCCGTCCTTGCTGGCGGTGTCCGCCCTGGAGCGGCATCTGATCCGCACCCGCAAGCGCACGGCGGTGTCCGTCATCCTGGAGTCCGCCGAGCCCAGAGACGTGCACCACTTCGCCACCCTGCTGGGCTACGGCGCCCGGGCCATCAACCCCTATCTGGCCCAGGAGACCATCCGGCAGCTCATCGACGAGGGGCTGCTGGACAAGGATTTCGGCGCCGCGGTGGATGACTACAACAACGCCATCCTCCACGGTATTGTGAAGATCGCCTCCAAGATGGGCATCTCCACCCTCCAGTCCTACCAGTCCGCCCAGATCTTCGAGGCCATCGGCATCTCCAGAGAGGTGATCGACCAGTATTTCACCGGCACGGTCTCCCGGGTGGGCGGCATCGGCCTGAAGGAGATCGAAGACCTGGTGGACAAGAACCACACCCGGGCCTTTGACCCCCTGGGCCTGGAGGTGGACGACACCCTGGACTCCACCGGCGCCCACAAGGCCCGCAGCGGCCAGGAGGACCACATGTACAATCCCCAGACCATCCACCTGCTCCAGCAGGCGGCCCGGACCGGGGACTACGACATCTTCAAGCAGTACTCCGCCCTGGTGGACGACGAGACCATGCCCCACACCCTCCGGGGCCTGATGGAGATGAAGTATCTGGACCAGCCCATCCCCATCGAGGAGGTGGAGAGCGTGGACTCCATCGTCAGGCGCTTCAAGACGGGAGCCATGAGCTATGGCTCCATCTCCCAGGAGGCCCACGAGTGCATGGCCGTCGCCATGAACCGGCTGGGGGGAAAGTCCAACTCCGGGGAGGGCGGCGAGCGGCCGGAGCGGCTGAAGTCCGACCGGTGCTCCGCCATCAAGCAGGTGGCCTCCGGCCGGTTCGGCGTCACCAGTGAGTATCTGGTGAGCGCCCAGGAGATCCAGATCAAAATGGCCCAGGGGGCCAAGCCGGGGGAGGGAGGCCATCTGCCCGGCCGGAAGGTGTACCCCTGGATTGCCAGGACCCGGTACTCCACCCCCGGGGTCTCCCTCATCTCCCCGCCGCCCCACCACGACATCTACTCCATCGAGGACCTGGCCCAGCTGATCTACGATCTGAAAAACGCCAACCGCCGGGCCCGGATCTCCGTCAAGCTGGTGAGCGAGGCGGGGGTGGGCACCATCGCCGCCGGCGTGGCCAAGGCGGGGGCCCAGGTGGTGCTGATCTCCGGCTACGACGGGGGCACCGGCGCGGCCCCGCGCACCTCCATCCACAACGCCGGGCTGCCCTGGGAACTGGGGCTGGCGGAGACCCACCAGACCCTCATCCAGAACGGGCTGCGCTCCCGGGTGGTGCTGGAGACCGACGGCAAGCTGATGAGCGGCCGGGATGTGGCCATCGCCTGCATGCTGGGGGCGGAGGAGTTCGGCTTCGCTACCGCGCCCCTGGTGACCATGGGCTGCGTGATGATGCGGGTGTGCAACCTGGACACCTGCCCGGTGGGGGTGGCCACCCAGAACCCGGAGCTGCGCCGGCGCTTCCGGGGCAAGCCGGAGTATGTGGTCAACTTCATGCGCTTCATCGCCCAGGAGCTGCGGGAGCACATGGCAAAGCTGGGCGTGCGCACCGTGGAGGAGCTGGTGGGCCGCACCGACCTGCTGCAGGTGCGGGAACATGCGGTGAACGAGCGGGCGGCCACGGTGGACCTGTCCGCCATCCTGGGCAACCCCTATGTGAATGGGGCGTACAAGACCCACTTCGACCCCGCGGATGTGTATGACTTCCACCTGGAGCAGACGGTGGACATGTCGGTGCTGCTGCAGAAGATGGGCAGCGCGCTGAAGAAGGGACAGAAGAAGTCCGTCTCCATCCCGGTCACCTCCACGGACCGGACGGTGGGCACCCTCTTCGGCTCGGAGATCACCCGTCTGCACGGGGAGGACCGGCTGGAGGAGGACACCTTTGTGGTCCGCTGCACCGGCGGCGGCGGACAGTCGTTCGGCGCGTTTATCCCCAGGGGGCTTACCCTGGAGCTGGAGGGGGACGCCAATGACTACTTCGGCAAGGGCCTGTCCGGAGGCAAGCTGGTGCTCTACCCCCCGAAGACCGCCCGGTATCAGGCGGATGCCAACGTCATTGTGGGCAACGTGGCCCTGTACGGCGCCACCTCCGGCAAGGCCTTTCTCGCCGGCGTGGCCGGAGAGCGGTTTGCCGTGCGCAATTCCGGCGCCTGGGCGGTGGTGGAAGGCGTGGGCGACCACGGCTGCGAGTATATGACCGGCGGCCGGGTGGTGGTGCTGGGGGACACCGGCAAGAACTTTGCCGCCGGCATGTCCGGAGGCATCGCCTACGTGTGGGATCCCCGGAGGGACCTGTACCTGCGGGTGAACAAGGAGCTGGTGAGCATCGAGCTGGTCACCGGCCGGCACGACAGGGAGGAACTGCGCCAGATGATCCAGGAGCACGTGGCCGCCACCGGCTCGGTCAAGGGCCGGGCCATCCTGGAGGATTTCGATCATGCGGCGGAGTCCTTCAAGAAGATCCTGCCCCGGGACTATGACCGGATTCTCAGGGCCATTGCCCAGGCGGAGGAGCGGGGACTGAACCACGACGAGGCGGAAGTAGAGGCGTTTTACGCGGTGACGGGAGGGGAACGGTAATGGGAAAACCCACTGGATTTCTGGACTATCCGCGCCGGGGCAACCCGGCGCAGGCGCCCCTGGAGCGCATCCGGCACTGGAATGAGTTCCACCCCATGCTGCCGGAGGAAGAGCGGCAGCGGCAGGGGGCCCGGTGTATGGAGTGCGGCGTGCCCTTCTGCCAGTCCGGGGTGCAGCTGGCGGGGATGTATACCGGCTGCCCGCTGCACAACCTGGTGCCGGAGTGGAACGACCTGGTATACCACGGGAACCTGGCCCATGCCCTGAAGCGGCTCAGGAAGACCAACAACTTCCCGGAGTTTACCGGCCGGGTGTGCCCCGCCCTGTGCGAGGCGGCCTGCACCTGCGGCCTCAACGGCGACCCGGTGACGGTGAAGGAGAACGAGCTGGCCATCGTGGAGGAGGGATATGCCCGGGGGCTCATCGTCCCGCGTATTCCGAAAGTGCGCACCGGAAAGCAGGTGGCGGTGGTGGGATCCGGCCCGGCGGGACTGGCCGCGGCGGACCAGCTCAACCGCCGGGGCCATACGGTCACCGTGTATGAGCGGGCAGACCGGATCGGCGGCCTGCTGATGTACGGCATTCCCAACATGAAGCTGCAGAAGGAGTTTGTCCGGCGGCGGGTGGAACTCATGGCCGCCGAGGGCGTGCTGTTCCGCACCGGCTGCGATGTGGGCACAGATGTGTCCGCCCAGGAGCTTCTGGCGCAGTACGACGCGGTGATCCTGGCCTGCGGAGCCAAAAAGCCCCGGGATCTGGCCGTTGACGGGCGGGATGCAACGGGAATCCACTTTGCCGTGGACTTCCTCACCTCCACCACGAAGTCTCTGCTGGATACGGGGCTGGCCAAGGGCACGTATCTGGATGCGGCGGACAAGGACGTGATCATTGTGGGGGGCGGAGACACGGGCAACGACTGCGTGGGCACCTCCATCCGCCACGGCTGCCGCAGCGTCACCCAGCTTGAGATGATGCCAAAGGCGCCGGATGCCCGAACGGAAAGCAACCCCTGGCCCCAGTGGCCCAGAATCTGCAAGACGGATTACGGACAGGAGGAGGCCGCGGCGGTCTTCGGGCACGATCCCAGGCGGTACCAGATGACCGTCAAGGAGTGCCGGGCGGACGGAGAGGGGAACCTGCAGTCCGTCGTCGCGGTGCATCTGGAGCCCAAACTGGCGGACGGCAGGATGACCATGGCCGAGATTCCCGGCTCGGAGGAGGAACTGCCCTGCCAGCTGCTGCTCATCGCCGCCGGATTCCTGGGCCCCGAGGACTATGTGCCCGACGCCTTCGGCCTGACCCGGGACGCCCGGTCCAATGTGGCCACCGCGCCGGGAAGCTATGCCGCCGGAGTGGACAAGGTGTTTGCCGCCGGCGACATGCGCCGGGGCCAGTCCCTGGTGGTGTGGGGCATCACCGAGGGCCGGGGCGTGGCCCGGGAGGTAGATGAATATCTGATGGAGTACAGCAATCTGACCTGAGCAAGACACAGCCGCACAGAGACCCGCCCCAGGCGGCGGCTGCAAGACAAAACAGGGACACCCCGGAACAGCGCTCCGGGGTGTCCCTGTTTTATTGGGCGGAAAGGCACGGCCGGCGGAGCAGGGGGAGGGACGCGCCGGGGGAAGATCCGGAGACAGACCGGAATATTCCGCCCCGGGCGCTCATAGAATGGTGCTGTCATCCGGGAATGCCGGGCGCTGGGACAATCCGGACGGGCCCGGCGGATCCCAAAGCGGAGGAGACGTGCCATGGACAAGGTGTGGGAATCGAATCGTGCCCGGAGGCTTTGCGCGTTGAAGCAGGCGGCGCTGGTGCTGCCGGGAGAGCTGGCGCAGGGGGTTTTCCGGCTGGGGGAGGACAGGCTGTCCGATGCGGAGGAACTGCGTCTGCGGCTGGGGTATCCCATAACGGTGAATGTGGAGGGACGGGAAGTGGAGACGGACGGACCTGCTGTAAGCCGGGACGATCTGAGACAGGTGCTGGAGGCCGCCAGCCAGGCCTCCGCCCACACGGTGCTGGGACAGGTGCGCAATGGATATGTCACCCTGCGGGGCGGGCACCGGTTGGGCCTGTGCGGCACGGCGGCCTGGGACGGGGCGCAGATGATGACCCTGCGCTATCTCACCTCCCTGGCTCTGCGCATTGCATGTCCGGCGGAGGGACAGGCAGGAGAAGTGCTGGAGGCGCTGCGGACGCAGGAGGGGGTGCGCAGCGCGCTGATTCTGGCGCCCCCCGGAGCGGGAAAGACCACACTGCTGCGGGAGCTGATCCGCTGCCTGTCCGACGGCGTGGACGGGCCGCCGCTCCGGGTGGGGCTGGCGGACGAGCGGGGAGAGGTGGCGGCCCTGTATCAGGGAGTGCCCCAATTCGACGTAGGCCGGCACACCGACGTGCTGGACGGCTGCCGGAAGGCCCAGGGGCTGGAGATCCTGCTGCGGGGGATGAACCCCCAGGTGCTGGCCGCCGATGAGATCACCTGCCCGGCGGATGTGAGCGCCGTGGAAGAGGCGGCGGGCTGCGGCGTGGCGCTGCTGGCCACCGCCCACGCCGGGGATGTGGGGGATCTGCGCCGCCGGCCGGTGTACCGCTCCCTGCTGGAGCTGGGTGTGTTCCGGAGGGCGGTGGTGCTGGAACGGCGGGCAGGGAAGCGGTCGGCCAGAATCGAGGTGCTGACATGATCCGCATGGCGGGCGCGATGCTGCTGGCGGCGGGGTGTACCGGCCTGGGCTTCGCCGCGGTGGGACAGCTGGAGGCCCGGGCCCGGGACCTGCGGGATCTGATCGTCGGGCTGGAGGTTGTTGGCCGGGAACTGGGCTGGCAGCTGGCGCCCCTGGGCGAGCTGCTGGAGCGGGCGGCCCGGGGGAGCGCCGGGCGGGGGGCGGAGTTTTTCCGGATGTGCGCCCGGGAGACGGCCTGCCTGGCCGGGAGGAGCTTCCGGGAGATCTGGGTGCGCAGTGAGGCGCGCTCCGGCCTGAGGCTGGCAGAGGAGGACCGGCTGATCCTGGAACAGCTGGGGCTGGTGCTGGGCCGCTATGACGCGGATCGCCAGCGGCAGGCGCTGAGCGCGGCGGTGGGGCGGCTGGAGGAGCAGTACCTTCAGGCCCGGCAGCGCAGGCAGCGGCTGGGACGGGTGTACGGGACGCTGGGTGCGGCGGCGGGGGCGCTGCTGGTCATACTTCTGATATAGGGGGAGCGAGATGGACGTGGATCTGATCTTCAAAATTGCGGCGGTGGGGATTCTGGTTTCGGTGCTCAACCAGGTGCTCACCCGCTCCGGCCGGGACGAGATGGCCACTATGACCACGCTGGTGGCGCTGGTGGTGGTGCTGATGATTGTGGTGCGGGAGATCAGCAGCCTGTTTGACCTGGTGGAGAGCCTGTTCGACCTATGAGCGGGGCCATGAGCATCGCCGCTGCGGCCATTCTGGCGGCGGTGTGTGCCATGGTGGTGCGCAGAGTGGTTCCGGAGCTGGCCATCCTGCTGGCGGTGTGCGCCGGGGCGCTGATCCTGCTGTCCTGCTCCGGAGCCCTGGAGCATGTGCTGGACTTTCTGGACAAGCTGGCGCAGCTGGGCGGCCTGTCCCCCCAGGTGCTGTCCCCTGTGCTGAAAACGGTGGGCATCGGCGTGGTCACCCGGCTGGCGGCGGATTTCTGCCGGGACGCCCAGGAGGGGGCCCTGGCGGGGGTGGTGGAGATGGCGGGTACGGTGCTGGCCCTGCTGGCGGTGCTGCCGCTGATGAACGCGGTGCTGGAGCTGCTGGCGCAGCTGCTTTGAGAGGAGGGGAACGGCATGAAGTGGAAAATACTGGCGCTGTTGCTGCTGCTGGCCTGGGCGCTGGCGCTGCCCGCCCGGGCGGCGCAGCCGGAGGAGATCCTGGAGGCCCAGGAGGAGGCCCTGGACGTGGAGGGCCTGGAGCGGGCGGCGGAGGAGAGCGGCAGTGAAATCGGCTATGGGACAGGCCTGGAGGAGGGCCTGGAGCAAATCCTGGACACCGGCAGCCGGGAGATCGCCGGCGTGGTGCGCCGGGCGGTCCGGTCCGGGGTGCTGATCCTGCTGGTGCTGCTGGTGTGCGGTGTGGCGGAGAGCCTCCAGCGGGGGCTGAGCCGGCAGGAGATGCCCGCCGCGGCGCTGGCGGGCACCCTGGCGGTGACGGCGGTGGCGGTGACCGATGTGAACTCCCTGCTGGGCCTGGGCCGGGAGGCCATCTCCGGGATGACCTCCTTTGCCAATGTGCTGCTGCCCGCGGTGGCGGCGGTGACGGCGGCCACCGGGGCGGTGACCGGCGCCACGGTGCGGCAGATGGCGGCGGTGCTGTTCTGCGACGTGCTGGTCAACCTGATCAACGGCCTGCTCATCCCGCTGCTCTACGGGTACATCGCCGCCAGCGTGGCCAACGCCGCCCTGGGCAACCCGGGCCTGGGCCGGATTGCCGGGCTGTTCAAATGGGCCGCCGGCACCATCCTGACGGTGGTGATGCTGGCCTTTGTGGGCTATCTGTCGGTGAGCGGAGTGGTGGCGGGCACCGCCGACGCCATGACGGTGAAGGCGGCGAAGTTTGCCATCTCCGGGGCGATCCCGGTGGTGGGAGGCATTCTGTCCGACGCGGCGGAGACCATCCTGGCCTCGGCCGGCGTGCTGAAGGGGACGGTGGGGGTGTTCGGGATGCTGACCATACTGGCCATCTGCCTGCTGCCGCTGCTCCAGATGGCGGTGCACTACCTGCTCTATAAGGTGGCGGCGGCGCTGTCCGCCACGGTGGGCAGCGGGCCGCTGTGCGCCCTGGTGGATCAGATCAGCGGCGCCTTCGGGCTGCTGCTGGGGATGACGGGGGCCTGCTGCCTGCTGCTGCTCATCGCCCTGGTGTCCTCCATCTCGGTGGCGGCGGCATGATGGACGCAATCAGACAGTGGCTGATGGGCATGGCCTGCGCCGCCATGGCGGCCGCCCTGGCCCAGAGCCTGGCGCCGGAGGGCGGGCCGCGGCGGATCTGCCGGATGGCGGGCAGCCTGGTGCTGCTGCTGGCTATGGTCAGCCCGCTGCTCCAGCTGGACGAGGGCGCCCTGTCCCGGCTGGCCCGGGAGTACCAGGCGCAGGCCGGGGGATATACCCAGACCCTGGAGGAGGAGAACCGTTTGCTGTATGAATCAATCATAGAAGCGCAGAGCGCCGCATATATTGTGGACAAGGCGGCGGCGCTGGGGATTTCCTGCCAGGCGGAGGTGGTGTGCCGGTGTGACGGGGAAGATGTCCCGTGCCCGTACCAGGTGCAGATCCGCGGGGAGATGAGCCAGGAGCAGCGGCAGCTTCTGGCGCAGCTGCTGGAGTCGGATCTGGGCATCCCGCCCCAGCGGCAGCAGTTTGAGGAGAAGGGATCATGAAGCTACCATGGAAACTGCCGGGAAAAGATCGGATGTCCGATCTGCTGAGACAATACAGATATGTGCTCATTGTGGCGGCGGCCGGACTGGCGCTGCTGCTTTGGCCGGCCGGGGACGGGCCGGGAGAGCAAAGCCCGGAGCCCGCGGGCGGCCTGACGGGAGCGGAGGAGGACTTCTCTGTGGAGGCCCTGGAGGAGAAGCTGGCCCGGGCCCTGTCCCAGGTGGAGGGGGCGGGGGAGGTGTCGGTGATCCTGACGGTGGAACAGGGCATGGAGCGGGTGCTGGCCTCGGACCGGACGGCGGAGCAGGGGGGAGACACCACGTCCCTGGAGGAGCAGACCGTGATCATCTCCACCGGCGCCGGGGAGGAGGCGGTGCTGATCACCCAGCGGTATCCCACCTTTCAGGGGGCGCTGGTGGTCTGCCCCGGCGGGGATGACCCGGCGGTGCAGCTGGTGCTCACCCGGGCGATGGCCGCCCTCACCGGGCTGGGGACAGACCGGATCACGGTGTGCAAAGGATCCTGAATGGGAACATTATTTCGTAATGGAGGGTGAAGCGATGAGTGTTTGGAAGCGGAATGTCGTGGTGGTGGCCATTGTGGTGTTTGTGGGCGCGGCGGTCTATCTCAACTGGTCCTATAACCAGCAGTCCGACCCGTCCCAGGACGATCCGGGAAAAGTGCTGGGTCAGACCACCCTGGTGAACGGGGAGGAGGACGAGGAGACCCTGTCCACTGCCCAGGTGGGGGAGAGCGCCCCGCCGGAGGGGAGCCAGAGCCCGGGGCAGGAGGATCAGACCGGGTATTTTGCCTCCGCCCGGCTCAACCGGCAGCAGGCCCGGGACAGCGCCCTGGAACTGCTCCAGGAGGCCGCGGCGGATGAGGCTGCCGACCAGACCCTGGTGGATGAGGCCAATGCCTCCATCCAGACCATGGCCAGCTATACCATGTCCGAGGCCCAGGCGGAAAACCTGATCACCGCCAAGGGGTACGGGGAGTGCGTGTGCTTCCTCAACGAGGAGAGCGCCAGCGTGGTGGTGGAGTCCACCCCCACCGGGCTGAGTGAGAGCGATACGGCAAAGATTGTGGAGATCGTCATGGAGACCACCGGCCTGGCGGCCAACCAGATCAAAATCATCGAGGCGGACCCGTGAGGCCTGCCGGCAGGGAACCGTCCCCATGTCCTGTTCAGGCAGGGCGTGGGGACTCGTTTCTGCGCAGATTTCTGCGGCAGATCCTTGACGGCCGCCTGCGGGACGGCTACACTGAAAAGGAAAGCCAGCCCGCGGCGATGCCGGCGGGGTTCGGGAGGAGACGGCGGGATGCAAGACAAGCAATTTGATGTGGCAGCCCTGGGCGAGCTGCTGATGGATTTCACCCAGAACGGCCTGAGCGGGCAGGGAAATGCGCTGTTTGAGGCCAATCCCGGCGGTGCGCCCTGCAATGTGCTGGCCATGCTGTGCCGGCTGGGCCGGCGGTGCGCCTTCCTGGGCAAGGTGGGACAGGACACCTTCGGCCGGCAGCTGGCGCAGACGGCGGAGGAGACCGGCATTGACCTGCGGGGGCTGCGGTATGACCCGGAGATCCCCACCACCCTGGCCATTGTCCACACCCTGCCGGACGGGGACCGGGACTTCAGCTTTTACCGCAGACCCGGCGCGGACGTGAATCTGACGGCAGAGGAACTGGACGAGGCGCTGCTGCGCAGCTGCCGGGTGTTCCACTTCGGATCCCTCTCCCTCACCGACGAGCCCTGCCGGACGGCCACCCGAAGGGCGGTCGCCCTGGCCAGGCAGGCGGGGGCGGTGATCTCCTTTGACCCCAATCTCCGGGAGCCCCTCTGGGCCAGCCTGGAGCAGGCCAGAGACCAGATCCGCTGGGGGCTGAGCCAGTGTGAGATCCTCAAAATCGCGGACAATGAGCTGGCCTTTGTCACCGGGGAGCGGGATCCGGACGCCGGCGCGGCCCTCCTGCGCGGACAGTATCCCAATCTGCGCCTGATCAGCGTCACATCCGGGGCGGCGGGCAGCTGCTGCTACTGCGGCGGGCTGCGGGCCTCTGAGCCGGCCTGCGGGCTGGGCGGGGTGGTGGATACCACCGGCGCGGGGGACACCTTCTGCGGCTGTGTCCTGGACTATGTGCTGGGGCATGGACTGGTCGGGCTGGGGCAGGCGGATCTGTCTGAGATGCTCCGCTTTGCCAACGCGGCGGCCTACCTCGTCACCACCAGAAAAGGCGCGATCCGCGCCATGCCGGACCGGACGGCCGTGGAGCAGGTCCTGAGACAAACCCGCGCCGCGGGGCGTCCGTGAGGGGGAGAGGACGGGGGACAACTTCCCGGATTTGTCCGGGCAGGTGTCAAAAACAGGATTGTATTTTTCCGCCCGGAGTGTTATAATATCCACACCAATGACCGGAAGGAGCGTGAGGCCAGATGGCCGAAAGCAGAGAATATATTTCCCGGGAAGAAGAACTGGGCAGTGTGAATATCTCCGAAGAGGTACTGGCCGCCATTGCCGGCGCCGCCGCGCTGGACACCGAGGGCGTCAGCGCACTGGGCTCCGGCCTGGGCAGCGATGTGGCCGCCATGGTCAACCGGAAGGTGCTCTCCAAGGGCGTCCGGGTGTCTGTGGAGGAGGATAAGGTGATGGTGGACATCACGTTGCTGGTGAAATACGGCTATGTGGTGCCCGATGTGGCCAGAAACGTCCAGGAGTCCATCTCCAGCGCAGTGGAGAATACCAGCGGACTGCAGGTGGCCTGCGTCAACGTGACGGTGGCCGGTGTGGCATTCCAGAAGTAACCGAGAAGAACATGGGCCGGATCTGAGACGGATCCGGCTCTGTTTTTGTGCCCGGAAGCGGAAAAAGGGCTTCCCTTTTTCCGCCGGGCCGTGTATAATCGATGTATATTCAAAATAGGGTGAATATGCCCACAGAGACGAGCAGACCGGCGGCGCGGCCGCCGCGAAAGGATGGATGCATCATGACCAGAACAACGGCCAGGGAGATTGCCATGCACTTTGCCTTTGAGCAGGCCTTTTCCAAGGCGGACGCGGAGGAATTGCTGGCCCGGGAGCTGACGCCGGAGTCCTTTGAGGACAGGAAGGCGGACGAGCCCCTGTACGACTCCTTCCCGGATGAGGAGCAGTGCCGCTATATCTCCGACCTGGTGCGGGGCGTGGCCCTGCGCAGGGAGGAGCTGGACGGCTACATCCAGCAGTATGCCAGGGACTGGCGGATTACCCGGATTGACCGGGTGGCCGTCTCCGTGATGCGCGTGGCGATGTACGAGATTCTCTACCTGCCCCAGGTGCCGGACAAGGTGGCCATCAACGAGGCGGTGGAGATCGCGAAAAAATATCTGGACACCGACGTGGTGGGCTTTGTCAACGGGATCCTGGGCTCCTTTGTCCGGGCGGTACACCCCGGGGAACCGGAACAGCCGGTTGAGGGAGTGTGAGCGGCATGTCCGGGCAGTGCATCGGATTTGACACCAGCAACTACACCACCTCCGCCGCCGTCTTCGACGGGGAGACGGGGGAGAACCGGGGCAGACTGCTCACTGTGGCGGAGGGAGAGCTGGGCCTGCGGCAGAGCGAGGCCCTGTTCCAGCATGTCAAGCGGCTGCATCTCATGGTGGAGCAGCTGCGGCAGGAGGGACTCATCGGGGAGCTTGCCGCCGTGGGCGCCTCCACCCGGCCCCGGGAGGTGGAGGACTCCTACATGCCCTGCTTCCTGGTGGGGGAGGGGGAGGGCCGGGCCCTGGCTGCGGCCCTGGGGGTGCCCTTTTTCCCCTGTTCCCACCAGCAGGGACACCTGGCGGCGGCGGCCTGGTCGGCCGGCCGGGCGGATCTGCTGGACGCCCCCCATCTGGCCTGGCACCTGTCCGGAGGCACCACGGAGCTGCTGTATGTGCGTCCCAGCGGGCACCTGGTGGAGGCCAGCGTGATCGGAGGCACCCAGGACATCTCCGCAGGGCAGCTGGTGGACCGCATCGGCGTGGCCCTGGGCATCCCCTTCCCCGCGGGCAGGGGGATGGATGAGCTCAGTCTGAACTCGGACCGGACGGACTGCTTCCCGGTGAAGCTGCGGGAGGGGCAGTTCTCCCTGTCCGGGATGGAGAACAAGATCCGGGACATGATCGGGGCCGGCGCCGCCCGGCCGGACGTGGCCCGGTTTACCCTGGAGACCATCGCCTCAGTGCTCATCCGGGCCACCAAGTGGGCCCGGGAGCAGTACGGCCAGCTGCCTGTGCTGTGCTCCGGCGGCGTGGCCTCCAACACCCTGCTGCGCCAGCGGCTGGCGGGGCTGGGGGCGGTGTTCGCCCCGCCGAAGTACTCGGTGGACAACGCCCTGGGGGTGGCCATCCTGGCCCACAGGGCCCTGGAGCGGGGGGCGGCGGGATGAACCTGAGCCAGCTGCCCGTATACACCGTATCCCAGATCAACGGATACCTGAAAGAACTGATGGAGGCGGACCCCCTGCTGCAATCCCTGCTGATCCGGGGGGAGATCTCCAACTACAAGAAATATCCCTCCGGGCACCACTACTTCTCCCTGAAGGACGACAAGGGCAGCATCCGCTGCGTCCTCTTCCGGGGGGATGCCCTCCGGCTGCGCTTCCAGCCCGCCAACGGCATGAATGTGCTGGCCTTCGGGCGCATCTCCGTCTTTCCCCGGGACGGCCAGTATCAGATGTACTGCACGGAGCTCATTGAGGACGGACGGGGGGCCCTGGACCTGGCCTTTGAGCGGCTGCGCAAGAAGCTGGAGGGGGAGGGCCTGTTCGATCCGGAGCGGAAACAGCCTCTGCCGGACTGGCCGGGGCGCATTGCCCTGGTCACCTCTCCGGCCGGCGCGGCGGTGCGGGACATGATCCGCATTCTGGGCGCCCGCTGGCCCATGACCGGGGTGCTGGTGGTCCCCGTCCGGGTGCAGGGCGAGGGGGCGGCCCAGGAGATTGCCGCCGCCATCGACCAGGTGAACCGGCGGCAGGACATCGGGCTGATCATCACCGGCCGGGGAGGCGGCTCCCGGGAGGACCTGTGGGCCTTCAACGAGGAGTGCGTGGCCCGGGCCATTGCCCGCTCCCGCATTCCGGTGATCTCCGCCGTGGGCCATGAGCCGGACGTGACCATTTCAGACTATGTGGCGGATGTGCGGGCGGCCACCCCGTCCAACGCCGCCGAGCTGGCGGTGCCGGACCAGGCGCAGGTGCGCCGCCGGCTGGAGCAGCTCAGCCGCCGCCTGGCCGCCGCCCAGCGGGGCAGGCTCACCGCCGCCCGGAAAGATCTGCGCCGCCTGGCCTCCAGCCGGGTGCTGCGGGGCCCCAAGGCCTTTCTGGAGGAGAACCGGCTGCTCGTAGACCGGATGGAGCAGCGCCTGGCCGCCGCCCTGAAGGGGAGGGGAAAAGACGGCCGGCTGGCCGCGGACCGGGCCCGGGAACGGCTGAACCGGGCGCTGCAAAGCAGGCTGAAGGACGCCCGCGGCTCCCTGGCCAGACTGAGCACCGGCCTGGACGCCATGAGCCCCCTGAAGGTGCTGGGCCGGGGCTATGCCATCGCCAGGACGGCTCAGGGCGTGATCACCCGGGCGGACCAGGCCCGGGCCGGCCAGCAGCTGGACGTGATGTTTACAGACGCAACCCTCCGGTGTGAGGTAAAAGAGAAGGAGGCGACGGAAGCGTGGCAGGCAAGAAACTGAGCTTTGAGCAGTCCATGGCCCGGCTGGAGGAGATCGTGGGCAAGCTGGAGCAGGGCGAGTGCGGCCTGGACGAGTCCCTGAAGCTGTTTGAGGAGGGGGCCAGGCTGGCCGCTTCCTGCAATGAGATGCTGGACAAGGCGGAGCAGAAGGTGGACCTGCTGCTCAGCGCTGAGACCGGGGCAGAGACCCCCTTTGTACAGGAGCAGTGAGAGACATGGAGTTTGAGAGAGAATACGCCCGGGCCGTGGAGCTGGTGGAGCGGGAGCTGGACGGCTGCCTGAGAGATGAGGTGCCCCAGCGGGAGCTGCTGGACGCCATGCGCTACAGCCTGCTGGCCGGTGGCAAGCGGATTCGGCCGGTGCTGACGCTGAAGTTCTGCCAGGGCCTCTGCGGCTCCATGGAGCCGGCTCTGGACTATGCCTGTGGAGTGGAAATGCTTCACACCTATTCCCTGATCCACGACGACCTGCCCTGCATGGACAACGACGATCTGCGCCGGGGCAAGCCCACCTGTCACAAGGTGTACGGGGAGTGCAATGCGGTGCTGGCGGGAGACGCCCTCCAGGCGGAGGCCTTCCGCCGCATGGCCGCCTCCCGGCGCTCCGCCGGGCCGGAGGCCAACGCCCGGGCCTGCGCCATTCTGGGCGAGGCGGCCGGCGCCCTGACCGGCATCTGCGCCGGGCAGTATCTGGATATGTCCGGGGAGGGCCGGACCCTCACCGAGGAGGAGCTGACCCGGATCCACCTGTGGAAGACGGCGGCGCTGCTGAAGGCGGCCTGCCTGCTGGGTCTGGCGGCCTCCCCGGTGCCGGCCAGCCCGGAGCAGCTGGCCGGGGCGGAGACCTACGCCCTGCAGCTGGGCATCGCCTTCCAGATCCGGGACGACATGCTGGACCAGGAGTCCACCACCCAGGAGCTGGGCAAGCCGGTGGGGTCCGATGCGGACAACGGCAAGCAGACCTTTGCTGCCCTGTACGGACTGGACCGGTGCCGGCAGCTGGTGGAAGAGCACACCCGGCTGGCCAAAGAGGCGGTGGACGGTCTGTTTTCCAACAGTGAATTCCTGTGCCGGCTGGCGGAAGAGCTGGCCGGACGGAGCCATTGACCGTTCAGAGGGGGGCCTGATGATGATTACTCCGGTACTGATTATGGCGGTGGCTGCCTGGGCGATTGCCCAGGTGCTGAAGCTGCTCATTGCCACAGCAGTATATCGCAAATTCGATCTGAAATACCTGTCCACCGGAGGCGGAATGCCCAGTTCCCATTCCGCCATGGTGTGCGCCTGCGCCACTGGGGTAGGATTTTCCTGCGGGGTGGACGACCCCTTGTTTGCTGTGGTGGTGGTGTTGGCTTTCATCGTCATGTACGATGCGTTCAATGTCCGCAAGGAGACGGGGGAGCAGGCCAAGATTCTGAACTATATCATGCGCAACTGGACGGAGCGCAAGCCGGATCTGTTTGCGGAAGAACTGAAAGAGCTGATCGGACACACCCCGCTTCAGGTGGTCATGGGAGCCATCCTGGGGATTGTGGTGGGGACGGTGGGCAGCCTGATCGCCTGGGGATGACCGGCGGTGAGGTTCTGAATGGAAAGGAGGGGAGACGGAATGGGAATACCGGAGCGGCTGGACCAGCTGACGGATCAGCAGGCCAGGCAGCTTTGTGACCGGCTGCGGGAGCAGATTATTGAAAGCGTCTCCCATACCGGGGGCCATCTGGCCTCCAGCCTGGGTGTGGTGGAGCTGACGGTGGCCATCCACCGGGTCTTTGATCTGAATACAGACCGGCTGGTGTTCGATGTGGGGCACCAGTGTTACGCCCATAAGATACTCACCGGGCGGGCGGGACAGATGGACACCCTGCGGCAGTTCGGGGGCCTGTCCGGCTTCCCAAAGCCCAGGGAGCACCGGGCGGACGCCTTTGTGGCGGGCCACGCGTCCAACGCGGTGTCTGTGGCCCTGGGCATGGCCCGGGCCCGGACCCTCAGCGGGGAGCACTACCAGGTGCTGGCTCTGCTGGGGGACGGCGCCATGACCGGCGGACTGTCCTTTGAGGGGCTGTCCAACGCCGGGCAGAGCGGCGAGCCCATGATCGTCATCCTCAACGACAACGGCATGTCCATCACCAAAAATGTGGGCGGCGTGGCCAGCCATCTGGCCCGGCAGCGCCTGAAGCCCCAGTACCTGCAGATGAAGAAGGTATACCGGCGGCTCACCAGCCACGGGCCGGTGGGGCAGGCGGTGTACCAGTTCACCCACCGGGTGAAGAAACTGGTGAAGGACGCGATTCTCTCCGGCAGCGTGTTTGAGGACATGGGCTTTACCTACCTGGGGCCGGTGGACGGGCACGATGTGGCCCGGCTCACTCAGCTGCTGCAGTACGCCCGAGAGCTGAACTGCCCGGTTCTGCTCCACGTCAAGACTGTAAAGGGAAAAGGCTATCCGCCTGCGGAGCGGGAACCGGACCGGTTCCACGGCGTGGGGCCCTTCCGGATCGAGGACGGAGCTCCGGTGTCCGGAGAGGCGAAGCAGACCTTCTCCCAGGTGTTCGGGGAGACCATGTGCCAGCTGGCCCGGGAGCGGGGCGAGGTGTGCGCCATCACCGCGGCCATGCAGTCCGGCACCGGGCTGGACGGGTTTGCCCGGCAGTATCCCTCCCGGTTCTTCGACGTGGGCATCGCGGAGGAGCACGCCGCCGCCATGGCGGCGGGCATGGCCAAGCAGCGCATGCTGCCGGTGTTTGCCGTGTACTCCACCTTCCTGCAGCGCTCCTACGACATGCTGCTCCACGATGTGGCCCTTCTGGGGCTGCACGTGGTCTTTGCCGTGGACCGGGCGGGGCTGGTGGGTGAGGACGGCGAGACCCACCACGGGGTGTTTGACGTGGCCTATCTCAGCTCGGTGCCCGGCATGCGGATCCTGTGCCCTGCCAGCTTTGCCGAACTGCGCTCCATGCTGCGCCATGCGGTGCTGGAGCTCACCGGCCCGGTGGCGGTGCGCTATCCCCGGGGCGGTGAGGGGGAACTGCGCACCATGAGCGGGACGGAGGGCGCCAGCGTCATCCGGAAGGGGAGCGATCTCACCCTGGTGGCCTACGGCACCATGGTGAATGAGGTCCTGACGGCGGCCCGGCTGCTGGAGGAGCGGGGGATTTCCGCCCAGGTGGTGAAGCTGAACAGCATCCGCCCCCTGGATCTGGACACCATTGCCCTGAGCCTGGAGCGCACCGGCGGCAGAATGCTGGTGGCGGAGGAGTGCGTGGACACCGGCTGCGTGGGCCGGCAGATCCTTTCGGAGCTGGCCGTCCAGGGCCGGCCCTGTGCCCGGCCGGTGCTGGCCAATCTGGGAGACCGGTTTGTGCAGCACGGCAAGGTATCCCAGCTGCGGGCCCTGTGCGGCATTGACGGGCAGTCCCTGTGCAAGCGGGCGATGGAGGCGATGGCGAATGGCTAAGAAAAGACTGGATGTGCTGCTCACCGAGCGGGGCTTGGCGGACAGCCGCCAGCGGGCCCAGGCGGTGATCATGGCCGGGGAGGTGTTCTCCGGCACCCGGCGGCTGGACAAGCCCGGCATGGCCCTGGAAGAGGATATCCCCCTGGAGGTGCGGGGAAAACTGCCCTATGTGAGCCGGGGCGGCCTGAAGCTGGAGAAGGCCATGAAGTGCTTCCCCATCACCCTGGAGGGGAAGGTGGCGGCGGATATCGGCGCCTCCACCGGCGGCTTCACCGACTGCATGCTGCAGAACGGCGCCGTGAAAGTGTACGCGGTGGATGTGG
Organism: uncultured Oscillospiraceae bacterium; assembly: GCA_944385435.1. GTDB lineage: Bacteria > Bacillota > Clostridia > Oscillospirales > Oscillospiraceae > Enterenecus. The sequence goes on along the minus strand of CALWXG010000015.1, from coordinate 20,776 downwards.
GCTACGGGCAGCTGGCCTGGTCCCTGCGCAGCGATCCCCGGGTGGTGTGCCTGGAGCGGACCAACGCCCGCTACCTCACCCGGGAGCAGATTCCGGAGGAACTGGACTTTGCCTCCATTGACGTGTCGTTTATCTCCCTGAAGCTGATCCTGCCTGCCCTGCGTCCGCTGATGGGGGCGGACGGCCAGGTGGCCGCCCTCATCAAGCCCCAGTTTGAGGCGGGGAGGGAAAAAGTGGGCAAGAAAGGCGTGGTGCGGGACCCGGCAGTCCACCTGGAGGTGCTGGAGCACTTCCTGACCCATGCCGCAGACGCCGGATTCACCGTAAAGGGAATTGACTTTTCACCCATTCGCGGCCCGGAGGGCAACATCGAATATCTGGGGTACCTGCAGGTCCGGCCGGGTGAGCCGGAGTATCCGGATCTGGGGGAACTTGTGAAGCGGTCCCATCAACAGCTGGAGGAGGAAGGACATTGAAAGTAGTGCTGTGCCCCAACCCCTATCGGGACAGGGGGCTGAAGGCAGCCCAGTCGGCCAGAAAGGTGCTGGAGAACTGCGGGGTGGAGACGGCGATTTGCCTGCCCTTCGACCTGGAGGAGAACGGTCATCTGGATCTGCCCGCCCATGTGCCTGTGAAGAAGCTGGGGGCAGAGCTGAAGAGCGCGGATGTGCTGGTGTGTTTTGGCGGCGACGGGACCATTCTCCATGCGGCCCGGGATGCGGTGCCCTATCAGATCCCGGTGCTGGGGGTCAATCTGGGCAGCGTGGGGTTCATGGCGGAGCTGGAGCACAACGAGCTGTCCCTGCTGGCGCGGCTGGCGGGGGGGAAGTTTGACGTGGAGCGCCGGATGATGCTGGACACCACCGTGCGCAGGGAGGGGAAACGGGTCTTCCGGGAGACCGCCCTGAATGACGCGGTGATCACCAAGGGCTCGGTGGCCCGGGTGCTGGACCTGGAGGTGACGGGGGACCGGGTGACCATCTCCTCCTTCTCCGGGGACGGCGTGGTGATTGCCACGCCCACCGGCTCCACCGCCTATTCCCTGGCGGCGGGGGGGCCCATCGTGGAGCCCACCGCGGAAAATGTGATTGTGGCGCCGGTGTGCGCCCACTCCATCCACGCCAAGCCCTTTGTGCTGGACAGCGGCCGGGTGGTGGGTGTGCGCATCACCCCGGGCGGCAGGAAGACCGGGTATCTGTCCGTGGACGGGGGAAAGGCCTTCCGGATCCAGCCGGGGGACTGGGTGGAGTGCCGGCGCTCGGAGCGGGTCACCCAGCTGGTCAAGCTGACGGGACGCAGTTTTTATGAGCAGATCAACCAGAAATTAGGGAGGGTGTAACAGTGAAGTCCAAACGGCAAGCGGAGATCCTGCGCCTGGTGGGCAGCATGGAGATCGAGACCCAGGAACAGATGCTGGAAAACCTGAAGGCCTGCGGCATTCGTGCCACCCAGGCCACCATATCCCGGGACATCAAGGAGCTGCATCTGGTGAAGCAGCCCACCGGGAGCGGGGCCTACAAATATGTGGTTTCTGCGGCGAAGCCTGCCCATCACAACTTCGCCGGCCGGCTGCGCAACATCTTCAAGGAGGGGGTCACCTCCTTCGACATGGCCCAGAACATTGTGGTGGTCAAAACCATGCCCGGCCTGGCCCCCGCCGCGGGCGCGGCGCTGGACGGCATGGAGATTGACGGCCTGGTGGGCTCCCTGGCCGGGGATGACACTGTGATTCTGATCATGCGCAACAACCAGATGGCGGCGGATCTGTGCGGGGAGATGGAGTCCATGCTGGACTGATTCCGCCGGAAAAGGCGGGGCCGGCTCACCGGGCGGCCTGGAAGTGCTATGGGCCGGGTACCAGCCCCGGACCGAAAACAGGTTTGAATGGTGTCCCGCGCCGGGGGCGCGGACGGCGGGGATTGTCTGCCGGGGCGGAAGGCTTCTGCGGAGGAATCCGATGAGAACCAGACGGAGGTGAGGGACGGTGCTGTCCCTGCTGCACATTGAGAATATCGCGGTGATCTCCCGGGCGGACATCACCTTTGGAGAGGGGTTCAACGTGCTCACCGGCGAGACCGGCGCGGGCAAGTCCATCGTCATTGACGCCATCGGCGCCATCATCGGACAGCGCACCAGCCGGGACCTGATCCGCACGGGGGCGAAAACCGCCCGGGTGTCGGCGGTGTTCCGGGACTTGCCCGACCTGCCCTGGTTCCGGGAGCAGGGGATTGCCCCGGATGAGAACGGGGAGCTGCTCATCGAGCGGGCCATCCAGGCCGACGGGAAGAACCTGTGCCGGGTGAACGGCCGGCCCCTGCTGGTGACCCAGCTGCGGGAGCTGGGCTGCCAGCTGCTGAACATCCACGGCCAGCACGACGGACAGCAGCTGCTGGATGAGAGCTGCCATCTGGACTACCTGGACAGCTTTGGGGGCACCCAACCCCAGCTGGCCGCCTTCCAGGAGCGGTATGCCCGGGTGCGGACACTGCGGGGGGAGCTGGACCGGCTGCGCATGGACGACGGGGAGAAGGCCCGTCGGATGGATACTTTGAACTACCAGATTGACGAGCTGGAGCGGGCTCAGCTTCAGGACGGAGAGGAGGAGACCCTCACCGCCCGGCGGGATCTGCTGCGCAATGCCGAGCGGCTGACCCGGGCCATGGACGGCGCCTGGTGCGCCCTCACCGGGGGCGACGACGGCACGGGGGCGGCGGCGCTGCTGGCCCAGGCGGCGGAGGAGCTGGGCCAGGGCGGCCGGCACAGTCCGGATCTGGCGGAGCTGGCCCGGCGGACCCAGGAGCTGCGGTACGAGGCGGAGGACATCGCCGAGGGACTGCGGGATCTGCGGGAGTCTCTGGACTTCTATCCCGGGGAGCTGGACGAGCTGGAGGGCAGGCTGGACCTGCTCCACCGGCTGAAGAAGAAATACGGCGGCAGTGTGGCGCAGATGCTGGAATATCTGGAGAAATGCCGGCAGGAGCTGGATCAGATCCAGTTCTCCGAGGAGCGCATGGAACAGCTGGAAAAGGAGCTGGGCCGGGCGCTGGAGGAGGCCCGGAAGGCGGGAGCGGAGCTGAGCCGGGTGCGGCAGGAGGCTGCGGGCAGGCTGGCCGGGCGCATTCAGAGCGAGCTGGAGCAGCTGGACATGCCCAAGGTCCGCTTCCAGGTGGATTTTGCTCCCAAGGAGGGAGAGGACGGGATGGACGCCACCGGCATGGACGAGGTGCGCTTTCTCATGTCCGCCAACCTGGGGGAGGAGCTCAAGCCCATCCAGCGCATTGCCTCCGGCGGCGAACTGGCCCGGATCATGCTGGCGCTGAAGAACGTGCTGGCGGAGAATGAACAGGTGACCACCATGATTTTTGATGAGGTGGACACCAGCGTGTCCGGCCGGGCGGCAGGTAAGGTGGCCCGGAAACTGTTCCACGTGGCCCAGGGCAAGCAGGTGCTGTGCGTCACCCACCTGCCCCAGATTGCCGCCATGGGGGATGTGCACTTCTGCGTGGAGAAGGGCGAGCGGGACGGGCGCACCTACACTGCGGTGGAGCAGCTGGACCGGGCCCGGCGGAGAGAAGAGGTTGCCCGGCTCACCAGCGGGGACGCCATTACGGACACCGCCCTGCAGGGGGCGGAGGAGCTGCTCTGCCAGGCGGAGCGGTACAAGGAACAGTTTGCGGGCAAGGGCCCGGAAGGGCGGAAAAAGAGATGATCAAGGCGGCTTTTTTTGATGTGGACGGCACTCTGGTGTCCTTCCGGTACGGCGTAGTGACGGACCGGCTGCGGGCGGATCTGATGGCTCTGCGGGAGCGGGGGGTTCTGCTGTTTCTGGCCACTGGCCGGGCCAAGCAGGACCTGGCCCGGACGGGGATGCTCCGGGACCTGGTGTTTGACGGCTATGTGACCCTCAACGGCCACTGCTGCTTCAATCAGCGGGAGATCTACCGGGACGAGCCCATTCCCCGGGAGGACCTGGAGCGGGCGGTGGAGGTGCTCCGGGCCCATCCACACATGGCGGCGCTGATGGCGGGCAACGGGAAGAGCTGTATCAACCAGCTCAACCAGCGGGCGCAGGAGATCTTTCAGTTCCTCCACACCCAGCCCTATGAGGTGCAGCCGCCGGAGTGGATGCTGGAGCACAGCATTTACCAGCTTGCCCCTCTGGTGGAGCCGGGTGAGGAGGAGTTGTTCCTGCAGGTCATGCCCCACTGCACCTACACCCGCTGGCACCCCAAGGGAGTGGATATTCTGCTGGCGGGAGACGGTAAGGCGGAGGGTATCCGGACCACCCTGGATTATTACGGACTGAGCCGGGAGGAGATCATCGCCTTCGGGGACGGGGTGAACGACCTGTCCATGCTGTCCATGGCCGGCCTCAGTGTGGCGGTGGGCAATGCGGTTCAGGAGGTGAAGGATGCGGCGGATTACATCACCGACACGGTGGAGGAGGACGGGGTATCTTCCGCCCTGCGGCACTTCGGCCTGCTGGAATGAACGCAAAAAAGATTTGACATTGGAATTTTCCTGTGATATCATCCACTCAATGCGGCGAACGGGAAGAGTACCCACCCAACTCCTGCACAGAGAGCCCCCGGGCGGTGAAAGGGGGAGAGGAGCGGCGGGGAATACCCCCGGGAGCAGCCCCCTGAACGGAGTGCAGTGCTCTGAGTAGGGGCGGACGGGTGCGCCCGGTACAGCGCGCAGAGTCATTGACTCTCTGAGGCCGCCTTTGCGAGAGGGCGGTGAACAGAGGTGGTACCGCGTCCAATCGCCCTCTGTCCTTTGGGACAGGGGGTGTTTTTCTTTGCAGATAACCCGGCGGGCGCGGCAGGTGGGGACGCTGTGCGTCTTCGGCGCCGCCCTGCTGTACAGCATCGGGGGGCTGTGCATCAAGGTCATCCCCTGGAATGCCATGTCCATCAACAGCGGCCGGAACCTGGTGGCCCTGCTGGTCATCGGGCTCTACCTGCTGGCCACCCGGCACCCGCCCCGGTTCAACCGGTGGATTGCCGTGGGGGCGGTGTGCATCTGCGGCACCAACACCCTGTTTACCCTGGCCAACAAGCTCACCACCGCAGCCAACACCATTGTCCTTCAGTTCACCGCGCCCATCTTCGTCATCCTGCTCTCGGCGGTGTTCTGGCACAGGCGGCCCAAGCGGCTGGACCTGATCGCCTGCGCTGTGGTGCTGATGGGAGTGCTGTGCTTCTTTGTGGACAGCCTGGAGGCGGGGGGCATGCTGGGCAATGTGCTGGCCCTGCTGGCGGGGCTGTGCTACGGCGGGGTGTTCCTCCTCAATGATCTGCCCGATGCCGATCCCATCTCCTCCGTGTTCTGGGGCGAGGTGGTCAGCGCGGTCAGCGGCCTGCCCTTCCTGCTGCGGGAGACGGACTTCTCCCTGGTGCCCGTGACCAGCCTGGTGATCCTGGGGGCGTTTCAGGTGGCAGTGGCCTATATCCTGCTCACCATCGGGCTGCGCACCACCCCGGCGGTGACCGCCTCCCTGGTGTCCGGCATCGAGCCGGTGCTCAACCCCATTCTGGTGGCGGTGTTCTACCACGAGACCATCGGGCCTCTGTCCTTCGTTGGGGCGGTGGTGGTGGTCGGAGGAATCATCCTCTACAACATACGCAAGATCAAAACAGAATCAAATTCGGAAAAGGAGTCGGAACGATGACATTGTACGAAGAACTGGTGGCCCGGGGCCTCATCGCCCAGGTCACCAACGAGGAAGAGATCAAGAGCATGATCAACGCGGGGAAGGCCACCTTCTACATTGGCTTTGACCCCACGGCGGACAGCCTTCACGTGGGCCACTTCATGGCCCTGACCCTGATGAAGCGGCTGCAGATGGCGGGCAACAAGCCCATCGCCCTCATCGGCGGCGGCACGGCCATGATCGGCGACCCCTCCGGCCGCACGGACATGCGCTCCATGATGACCAAAGAGACCATCGAGCACAACTGCGCCTGCTTCAAGAAGCAGATGGAGCGGTTCATTGAGTTCGGCGAGGGCAAGGCCCGGATGGTGAACAACGCCGACTGGCTGCTGAACCTGAACTACATCGACTTCATCCGGGATATCGGCGCCTGTTTCTCGGTGAACAACATGCTCCGGGCGGAGTGCTTCAAGCAGCGCATGGAGAAGGGCCTGAGCTTCCTGGAATTCAACTACATGCCCATGCAGTCCTACGACTTCTACTACCTGTTCCAGCACTACGGCTGCAACATGCAGTTCGGCGGCAACGACCAGTGGTCCAACATGCTGGGGGGCACCGAGCTCATCCGCCGCAAGCTGGGCAAGGACGCCCACGCCATGACCATCGCCCTGCTCACTGACTCCCAGGGCCACAAGATGGGCAAGACCGCCGGCAACGCGGTGTGGCTGGACGCGGAGAAGACCAGCCCCTACGACTTCTACCAGTACTGGCGCAATGTGGACGATGCGGACGTGATGAAGTGCGTGCGCATGCTCACCTTCCTGCCCCTGGAGCAGATCGACGAGATGGACACCTGGCAGGGGGAGCAGCTCAACCAGGCCAAGGAGATCCTGGCCTACGAGCTGACCAAACTGGTCCACGGCCAGGAGGAGGCGGACAAGGCCCAGTGCGCCGCCCGAGCCCTGTTTGCCGGCTGCGGGGACAAGGCCAACATGCCCACCACCTGCCTGTGTATGGACGACTTCCAGGACGGGCAGATCGGCGTGCTGTCCCTGCTGGTGAAGTGCGGCCTGGCCGCCTCCAACGGCGAGGCCCGGCGGCTCATCCAGCAGGGGGGCGTGACCATCAACGAGGAGAAGATCACCGACCCCAACGCCCGGTTCTGCTGCGCGGACTGCGGCGGAGACGGCGTGGTCATCCGGAAGGGCAAAAAGGTCTTCCACTGCGCCCGGATGGCCCACTGAGCGGACATCAGAGAACGTAAAAACCGGCCCACGGGAACCGCTGCGGTTCCCGTGGGCCGGTTTTGTCCTGGGATTCAGATTGATTTCTGCCCGTAGTAGGCGCCCGGGCCGTGTTTGCGCAGGAAGTGCTTGTCCTGGATGTGCCGGGGCAGGGGGGAGAGAGAGGGGTCCAGCTGCCGGGTGAAGAGGGCCATCCGGGCCACCTCCTCCAGCACCACGGCGTGGTAGACGGCCTGGGCGGCATCCTTGCCCCAGGCAAATGGCCCGTGTCCGCTGCACAGCACGGCGGGGACGTGGACCGGGTCCAGGTCCCGCTGCCGGAAGGTCTCCGCGATGACCCGGCCGGTGTTGCCCTCATAGTCCGCCTCGGTCTCTTCGGGTGTGAGGAAGCGGGCACAGGGGACGCAGCCGTAGAAGTAGTCCGCGTGGGTGGTGCCGTAGCAGGGAAGGTCCTGGCCGGCCTGGGCCCAGGCGGCGGCATATGGGCTGTGGGTGTGCACAATGCCCCCCAGTGCGGGGAAAGCACGGTACAGCTCCAGGTGGGTGGGCGTGTCGGAGGAGGGATTCAGCGCCCCCTCCACCCGGTTCCCCTCCAGATCCAGCACCACCAGCTGGTCCGGGGTGAGGGTGTCGTAGTCCACGCCGGAGGGCTTGATGACCACCAGACCCCGCTCCCGGTCGATGCCGGACACGTTGCCCCAGGTGTAGGTGACCAGCCCCCGGCGGGGCAGCTCCAGATTGGCCGCACAGACGGCCTGTTTCAGTGTTTCCAGCATGGCCGCGCCCTCACTTCAGCTTCCAGGCCAGATCGGCCAGGAACAGGTCCCGCTCCAGCGCTTCCTGGGTGGTGCCGTCGGTGATGTGGACGAACTCCATGTCCATCATCCGGGCCCAGTCCCGCATCTGCTCGGCGGTGACGTCATAGCTGAGCACCGTGTGATGGGCGCCGCCGGCGGTGAGCCAGCACTCCAGGCCGGTGGTCAGGTCGGGTTTGGCCTGCCACATGACCCGGGCCACCGGGAGGTTGGGCATGGGGAGAATGGGCTTGACGCACTGAATGTCCTGGCAGATCAGCCGCAGACGGCCGCCCATGTCGATGAGGCTGACCACTATGGCGCTGCCGGGATGGCCTTCAAAGACCAGGCGGGCAGGAGGTTCCCGATCCCCGATGCCAAGAGGATGCACCTCGATGCGGGGGCGCTGGGCCGCCACGGAGGGGCAGACCTCCAGCATGTGGGCGCCCAGGCTGTAACTGCCGTCCGGCGCCAGGTGATAGGTGTAGTCCTCCATGAAGGCGGTGCCGCCGTCCATGCCCTGGCTCATGAATTTGAGAATGGCGGTCATGGCGGCCACCTTCCAGTCGCCCTCGCCGCCGTAGCCGTAGCCCTGGGCCAGCAGGTGCTGGGTGGCCAGGCCGGGCAGCTGGCGCATGCCGTACAGGTCCTGGAAGTTGTTGGAGAAGGCCAGGCACCCCTCCCGGTCCAGCATGCGGCGGATGGCAATCTCCTCTCTGGCCTGGTAGCTCACCGCGTCCAGATCATCGGTGGCAAAGTCATAGCTGGCGCGGTAGCGTTCCATGAGCGCGGCGATCTCCTGGTCGGTGACCGATGCCATGGTTTCCACCAGCTGGCCCACCGGCCAGGTGTTGACCTGCCAGCCCAGTCTGGCCTGAACCTCCACCTTGTCGCCCTCGGTGACGGCCACCTCCCGCATGTTGTCTCCGAACCGCATGACCTTCAGCGTGCGGCTGAACTGCACGCCTGCGGCAGCCCGCATCCACTGCCCCAGGTGGCGCTGCACCTGGGGATCCTGCCAGTGGCCGGCGATGATCTTCCGGGGCAGGCGCAGGCGGGCGCCCAGGAAACCGTGTTCCCGGTCCCCGTGGGCGGCCTGGTTCAGGTTCATGAAATCCATGTCGATCTCTTCGTTGGGGATCTCCCGGTGGTACTGGGTGGCCAGGTGGCAGTAGGGTTTCTGCAGGCTGGCCAGGCCGTTGATCCACATCTTGCTGGGAGAGAAGGTGTGGCACCAGGCGACCATTCCCGCGCACCGGGGATCGTAGTTGGCCTGGCGGACCAGATCCTGAATCTCAGCGTTGGTTTTGGCGGTGAGCTTATACACCAGCGGGCAGGGGAGCAGGCCCGAGGCGTTGAGGGCGTCTGTCATCTCCCGGGCGCGGCGGTCCACGGTGTCCAGCACCTGGGGACCGTACAGGTCCTGACTGCCCACCACAAACCAGAACTCATATTGCTTCAGTTCCATTTTCATCAATCCTCCTGCAAAAAGGTTTCTGCGGCGGCCCGCTCCACGGCAAGGCCCCTGCGGTAGTGGTCCATAAAGAGCTCAAACCCGGCGCTGTCTTCCGGGTCCGGCTCCAGCAGGGACAGCCTGGTATCGGCGAAGACCTGCCGGTCCAGATAGTCCTCCAGGCTCTGATCCTCCGCCTTTCTCACGCAGTAGGCCGCCAGAAGGGCCATGCCCCAGGGGCCGCCTTCTCCCGCGGTCTCCATCACGGCCACCGGGACGTTCAAAGCCCCGGCCATCAGCCGCTGGCCCACCACCGGGGTCTTGAACAGGCCGCCGTGGCCCATCAGCCGGTTCAGGGTGACGCCCTCGTCCCGGAACAGGATGTCCATGCCCAGCTTCAGGGTGGCCATGGCGGAGTAGAGATGAGTCCGGGCGAAGTTGGCCAGAGTGAGGCGGCTGTCCGCCCGGCGCAGGAAGAGGGGGAGACCCTGTTCCAGTCCGGCGACGGGCTCGCCGGAGTAGTAGTTGTAGCTGAGCAGTCCGCCGCAGTCCGGATCGCCCTCCAGGGCCTTTTCGTAGAAGAGCTGGTAGAGCCGGGACGGGCTGAGTTCCACGCCGGCAGCCCGGGCCAGTTCGCCCAGAAGGCCGGCCCAGGCGTCCAGGTCGGAGGTGCAGGTGTTGCAGTGGACCATGGCCACCGGCAGGCCGTCCGGTGTGGTGACCAGGTCCAGCTCGGTGTGGACCCCGGCCAGCGGACGCTCCAGCACGGCCATGGCGAAGATGGAGGTGCCCGCGGAGACGTTGCCGGTTCTGGGGGCGACGCTGTTGGTGGCCGCCATGCCGGTGCCCGCGTCGCCCTCCGGGGGACAGAAGGGAATGCCGGGCTGGAGGGCGCCGGAGGGGTCCAGCAGCAGGGCGCCGGCCTGGGTGAGGACGCCGGCGGGAGTGCCGGCGGACAGGGGCCGGGGCAGGATGCCGGACAGGCGGAAGGGCAGAGCGTGCCGGGCCAGCAGGCGGTCGAAGGACTCCGTCAGGTCGCTCCGGTAGGAGAGCGTCTGGCTGTCGATGGGGAACATGCCGGAGGCGTCGCCGATGCCCAGGACCTTTTCTCCGGTGAGCTGCCAGTGGACGTATCCGGCCAGGGTGGTGAGGAAGGCCAGCTGAGGCACGTGCTCCTCCCGGTTCAGCATGGCCTGATAGAGGTGGGCGATGCTCCAGCGCTGGGGGATGGGGAACCGGAACAGCCGGGTCAGTTCCTCCGCGGCCGGGCCGGTACAGGTATTTCGCCAGGTGCGGAAGGGGGTGAGCAGCCGGCCGTCACGGTCAAAGGGCAGATAGCCGTGCATCATGGCGGAGACACCGATGGCGCCCACCCGGGTCAGGCCGGCTGCGTACTGCTGCCGGACCTGGGCGGAGAGCTGGGCAAAGGCGTCCTGGATCCCGGCCCAGACGTCCTCCAGATGATAGGTCCATACGCCGTGTTCCCAGCGGTTTTCCCAGTTGTGCGCGCCAGTGGCGAGTACCCTGTGATCCGCGCCGATCAGCACCGCTTTGATGCGGGTGGAGCCCAGTTCGATGCCCAGGGCGGTCTGAGACCAGTCCGGGGTTGCATGAGGCATGAACATCTCCTCCTTGCTTCAAAAGATTTGCAAAAACGCCTTATCGGATGATTTCTACATTTTATCAGCGGCCCGGTGGCCATACAAGGACGCGCCGGTTTTGGGAAATAATAGCGCGGGGACAGGACAGAAAAAGTCGGATGGAGAAAACGAAAATTGGAATGCGGTATGCGTCTGGGACAGAAAGACAGAAAAACACAGAAAGAAGCTGGTTTCCGCCATTGCAATACGGGCAGGCAGTCAGTATAATGCAAGGGATATTTGAATTTCTGTGGTGTGCAAGAGGGGAGAGCGTATGGCATATTACATCGGCATCGACCTGGGCACTTCGGCGGTGAAGCTGCTGCTGATGGAGCAGTCCGGGACGATCTGCAACACGGTGACCAGGGAATACCCCCTGGAATTTCCCCGGCCGGGCTGGAGCCAGCAGAATCCGGAGGACTGGTGGGATGCGGTGTCCCGGGGGATCCCGGAGCTGCTGACGGGCTTTGATGCCGGTCAGGTGGCGGGCATCGGGGCGGCGGGCCAGATGCACGGTCTGGTGATCCTGGACGAGGACGACCGGGTGATCCGCCCGGCCATCCTCTGGAACGACGGGCGCACCGCCAGAGAGGTGGACTACCTCAACAACACCGTGGGCAGGGAAAAGTTGTCCGCGCGGACGGCCAACATCGCCTTTGCCGGCTTCACCGCCCCCAAGCTGCTTTGGCTGCGGGAGCACGAGCCGGAACACTTTGGCCGGATCGCAAAGATCATGCTGCCCAAGGACTACATCAACTACCGCCTCACCGGGGTCCATTGCACCGATTTCTCCGACGCCTCGGGGATGCTGCTGCTGGATGTGAAGAACCGGCGGTGGAGCAGGGAGATGCTGGATCTGTGCGCGGTGCGGGAGGAGCAGATGCCCCGGCTGTTTGAGAGCTTTGACTGCGTGGGGACTGTGCGAAACGATGTGGCCGGGGCGCTGGGACTGCCGGATGGAGTCAGGGTGGCCGCCGGGGCGGGAGACAACGCCGCGGCCGCCGTGGGCACCGGCGTGGTGGGGCAGGGCGGATGCAACATCAGCCTGGGCACCTCCGGCACGGTGTTCATCTCCTCCGGGCGGTTTGGCGTGGACCGGAACAACGCCCTTCACGCCTTCGCCCACGCCGACGGGGGGTACCATCTGATGGGGTGCATGCTCTCCGCGGCCAGCTGCAACAAGTGGCTGATGGAGGACATCTTCCACACCACGGACTACGCCGGGGAGCAGGCGGCCATTGGCCAAGACCGGCTGGGGGAGAATCACGTCTACTTTCTGCCCTATCTCATGGGGGAGCGCAGCCCCATCAACGACACCAACGCCCGAGGGACCTTCCTGGGCCTGACCATGGACACCGCCCGGGCTGACCTGACCCAGGCGGTGCTGGAGGGAGTGGCCTTTGCCATCCGGGACAGCGTGGAGGTGGCCCGGAGTCTGGGCCTTGAGATCCGCTCCTCCAGGCTCTGCGGCGGCGGGGCAAAGAGCCCCCTGTGGCGGAGGATCCTGGCCAATGTGCTGAACATCCCTCTGGAGAGCCCCGCCTCGGAGCAGGGGCCGGGGATGGGCGGCGCCATGCTGGCCATGGTGGCGGCCGGAGCCTGCCCGGATGTCGGCGCCGTATGTGATGCGCTGGTGTCGGTCGCCTCGGTGACAGCGCCGGAGCCGGAGCTGGCGGAGAAGTATGAAAAGCGGTACGCGCACTTCAGAAAGATCTACCCCGCATGCCGGGAGCTGTTTGCCTCCCTGGCAGAGGAGTGATGCAAAAGTAGTCACAAAACAGAAAAAGGGAGAGAAACCGACGATGAAAAACATACCGGAAGTAAAGCTGGGCATCATTGCCGTATCCCGGGACTGCTTCCCCATTGAGCTGTCCACCCGGCGCCGTCAGAACGTGGCGGCGGCCTATGGAGAGGGGTTGTACGAGTGCCCGGTCACGGTGGAAAATGAGGCGGACGCCCTGGCGGCTGTGGCGGACGTGGAACAGGCGGGGTGCAACGCCCTGGTGGTGTTCCTGGGCAACTTCGGCCCGGAGACGCCGGAGACCCTGATCTGCCAGAAGTTTGACGGCCCCGTCATGTACGCGGCGGCGGCCGAGGGAGACGGCGACCTGGTCAACGGCCGGGGCGACGCCTACTGCGGCATGCTCAACTGCTCCTACAATCTGGGGATGCGCCGCCTGAAGGCCTACATTCCGGAGTACCCGGTGGGCACCGCGGAGGAGATCGCGGAGATGATCCGGGCGTTTGTCCCCATTGCCCGGGCCATCATCGGGGTGAAACAGCTGAAGATCATCACATTCGGACCCCGGCCCCAGGATTTCTTTGCCTGCAACGCCCCCATCAGGGGCCTGTACGAGCTCGGCGTGGAGGTGGAGGAGAACTCCGAGCTGGACCTGCTGGTGGCCTACCAGGCCCACGCCGGCGACAGCCGCATCCCCTCTGTCATGGAGGAGATGAAGGCCGAGATGGGGGAGAGGGTCTACCCCGACCTGCTGGAGCGGATGGCCCAGTTCGAGCTGACTCTGCTGGACTGGGCGGAGCAGCACAAAGGGGCCAGGAAGTATGTGGCCTTCGCCGACAAGTGCTGGCCCGCCTTCCCGGAGGCCTTTGGGTTTGAACCCTGTTATGTCAACTCCAGGCTGGCGGCCAGGGGCATTCCCGTGGCCTGCGAGGTGGACATCTACGGCGCCCTCTCGGAGTACATCGGCGCCTGTGTCACCGGCGACGCGGTGACCCTGCTGGACATCAACAACTCCGTGCCCCAATACCTCTACGACCAGGACATCGCCGGGAAATTCCCCTGCGCCATCACGGACACCTTCATGGGCTTCCACTGCGGCAACACCCCCAGCTGCAAGATGTGCTCCGACTGCGCGGTGAAGTATCAGCTGATCCAGCACCGGCTGCTGGAGCCGGCGGGCAGCGAGCCAGACTTTACCCGGGGCACCCTGGAGGGGGACATCGCCCCCGGCCCGATCACTTTCTACCGACTCCAGTGCGACAGCGAGGGCGTCCTGCGCTCCTACATCGCCCAGGGTGAGGTGCTGCCGGTGGCCACCCGATCCTTCGGCGGCATCGGAATCTTTGCCATTCCGGAGATGGGGCGGTTCTACCGCCACGTGCTGATCCAGAAGCGCTATCCCCACCACGGGGCGGTGGCCTTTGCCCACTGCGGCAAGGCCCTGTTCGAGGTGATGAAGTACCTGGGTGTGGGCGACATCGCCTACAATCAGCCCAAGGACCAGCCTTATCCTACGGAGAATCCGTGGAATATGTGACCGCAACATGGTGTAGATGCTTGTGGGAAATGGAAGATATTAGAATCTGGCGTAAAACCGGGGCAGGAGATTCCATTCGAGGAATCTCCTGCCCCGGTTTTGAAGAGGGGAAAAGAACGTAGGTGTTTGGTGCAGATTTAGATATCAATAGTTGCCAGCAACGACGGCACCGCCACCCAGCATAGTGGTTGTATTGGCTACGGACATCATAGTGATCAAAACTGCTACGATAATGGCAAAGAGATACGGATTCTTTGTGCGCTTATAAATGAATCGGTTTAAGATGGGAGCGAGGAACAGATATACAATGGCTGGGTACAGCCAGATACCGCTGATTCGCCATCCTTCGGTAGAGTACCACTTCAGCAGCCCTGTACTGAAAAAAGTGCCATACTGAACAGCAAGGAAGGCTGCCGCACCAAGAATATTGAATACCGACAGAATAATAATGTTTCCCCAGCCCTTTTTGCCTCCGATAGTGTTGTAATTGAAGCAGTTGACCGCAACAGAGTTGATGATATAAAACACAAGGAAGAAAGGTAAGTAGCGCAAAGCGATAAGAACTTTGTCTGGGCCAAATGCTTTCAAAGTGAGGACCCACAGGCGGAAATCGGTCTGGAAGAAATAATTTGCAAAGAATAAGATGAGAAAGCCCAACGAGACGGCTAGGACCGCCAACAGGATTGTGTATCCGAGTTTTTTGAGACTGATGGTGACTCCGCGCATAGCCGGGGAATAGCCATGCTTTTTCCCATAGGAAAAGTAATAGATGATTAGAATGATAAGAGCAAAAACACCAGACAGGAGAGACCAGAGACCCATGGTTAGTGGTCCGGTTTGCGGAAATACAGGGGTGGTTTTGGAATATATGTTGGCAATGGTCCACATGTAGCTGGCGCCGGAGAAAATGGCACAAAGGATGAGGGAGATCCAGAACCAAACTTTTCCGCCTGTATCAGTTACCGCAACAGGTTGAACAAGTTCTTTTTCCTTTAAAATCGAGAAGAACGATGTGTTCAGCATTGCGACTACAAAGGACAATAGGAAAACCACTATGCCGGCAAGACCAATAAAGTTAAAGGCTGTTTTGATTTGCCAGACTTGATTGGATGCGGGTAAAGGATTGGGAGCACCAAAGGAATCTTCAAAGAAGGAAATTCCGTATCCAACGCATTCACTGGAAAAGTGCACCTGAGGGTGAGTGCAATTTGGCCGATATATAACGCGGAATGCGTCTCCGCTGGTATAGTATTGGCCAGCAACCACATCCGAGACACCGTCGGCTCCGGCATTGAAGTTGACAAAATTCTTGGCATCATCAGTTTTCATAAAATCTCGCGGAGCGACTGTATTCCCGTTTTCATCTTCAGTCCAGAAGAAAAATTCGTCATACAGGTCAGCAATAATGCCGACATCTCGATCCCCGAAGTCAGCGCTGTGGTCTACACCGGTATCATCAACCCAAGTGGAAGCTTGGAATAGAACGGCACTGATCAAAGGTGTGTTTCTTTCATTATCGATTGCAACTGCCATATCGCAGGCAGCACCGCCGCTGGAATGGCCTGTCAGGCCAATGCGGGATGTGTCGACATAAGGAAGAGTGCCGGCAAGTTCGACTGCAGCGTCGACACCTACGGCAGATGAATAGAGAGCATCTGCTGTAGTACTTTCGCTGTTGCCGTGTCCATGCATATCTACAGCCAATACAACATAGCCGCGTCTGGCATACTCAATGGAATAGAGATCCTGCATCTCCTTGTTGTTATACCAGCCCTCAATTGTGATAATACAGGGAGCTTTGGCTTCTGCTGTGGCAGTATCCGGTCGGTAGAGCAGTGTGCTGACCGAATATCCCGAGCGATCCACCAGACGGAGTTCTTCAACGGTTACTTGCCCGAAGCTGCTTTGAATTGCGGACGAAACTATCATGCTGATCAAGCATAAAATAAGTGAAATTGCGACCAACAACTTTGCACTTGCACTTGCTTTTTTCATGTTTGCACATCCTTTCTCTCTGAAAACGGGTACATTGGAATGTCAATAAGCAGGCGACACCTCCTTCTCAAAATCAAAACAAAAAGAGCACAACAGACCAAACCGGACTGTTGTGCTCATCTCTGAACTCCCGAGCGCAGATAGGTTAACTTTACCTTAGCAAAACCTATTCAATTTGTCAATATGGCCAAAGAAAGTTTGTGCAATCAGCATAAAAATTGTATATTAATTTTTACAGATAAAATGGCTTGCCTTTCTGCAGTGGGATGGCTATAATGATTACGTGCAGAGATATGAGATGCGCAAAGCGGTTGTTTTAGCCGCCTTGCGCTTTTTTCATGCTTAAAGGACCCCGGCGCAAACAGGAAGGTGATTTTTCACATGGAGAGAGTAGACTGTCAGACGCTTCTGGAGCATCTGGCGAGGAACCCTATCATTGCCTCGGTCAAGAACGAGGAAGGCCTTGAGGCCGCCCTGAAAAGCGATGTGCCTGTGATCTTCCTTCTGTTCGGCGATGTGCTAAACATCAGGGACATGGTGGCCCGGGCTCATGCCGCTGGCAAGGTGGTGTTCGTCCATATGGACCTGATGGACGGGCTGGCCGCCCGGGAGGTGAGCGTGGACTTCATCGCCCGGCACACTGCCGCCGACGGGGTGCTGTCTACCAAGGCCAGCCTGACCCGCCGGGCCAAGGAGCTGGGCCTGGTTGCCATCCAGCGGTTTTTCCTGCTGGACTCCATGGCCATTGACAACATCAGCCGCCATCTGGGGCCGGAGACCTCTGACCTGATCGAGGTGCTGCCCGGGCTGATGCCCAAGATTATCAGCCGGGTCCGGCTGGTGGCGGCGGGCAAGCCGGTGATCGCCGGCGGGCTTATCCGGGAGAAGGGAGATGTGACTGCAGCGTTGACAGCCGGGGCGGTGGCGGTGTCTGCCACAAGCCCGGCTGTATGGGAAATGTGAGAACCCAGTGTTGAGATAAGGAGTGTGACGAACGTGTACGATGTAATCATCATTGGCTGCGGCATCACCGGCGCGGCCACTGCCTTCGAGCTGTCCAGGTACCGCCTGAAGGTGGCTGTGGTGGAGCGGGAGAATGACGTGGCCATCGGTACCACCAAGGCCAACTCCGCCATTCTCCACGCGGGGTATGACCCCATGCCCGGCAGCCTCATGGCCCGGCTCAACGTCCGGGGGGTGGAGTTGGCCCGGACGCTGTGCGAGAAGCTGGACGTGCCCTATGTCCCCTGTGGGTCTATGGTGCTGGCCTTCTCCCAGCAGGAGAAGCCCCACCTGGAGGAGCTCTACCGCCGGGGCCAGGCCAACGGCGTGCCAGGCCTGGCTCTGCTCACCGGGGACGAGGCCCGCGAGCTGGAGCCCAACCTGTCCGACGCGGTGGTGGCCGCCCTACACGCCCCCAGCGCGGCCATCTGCTCCCCCTGGGAGTACTGCCTGGCCCTGGCGGAGACCGCGGTGCGCAACGGCGTGCAGCTCCACCGGAACACCGGTGTCACCGGCCTGAGCCCGGTGGACGGGGGTTGGTTGGTCAACACCGACAAGGGGCAGATGTGGGCTCGGTACGTCGTGAGCGCCGCCGGCGTGGACTGCCAGCAGATCCATGAGCTGGCCGCCCCCTGTCCCTATACCATCCACCCCGCCCGGGGCCAGTACTACCTGCTGGACAAGAGCGAGGGCGACCGGGTGGGCCGGGTGATCTTCCAATGCCCCAACGATCTAGGCAAGGGGGTGCTGGTGGCCCCCACGGTCCACGGCAACCTGATCGTGGGGCCCAACTCCGAGCCGGTGGAGGGGGAGGACACCTCCACCACCGCCGCCGGGCTGGCCTTCGTCCGGGACAAGGCGCTCAAGTCGGTGCCCTCTGTCCAGTTCAACCAGTCCATCCGCAACTTCGCCGGCGTTCGGGCCGTGGCGGATACGGGGGATTTCGTCATCGACTGGGCCGCGCCGGGGCTGCTGGACCTGGCGGGGATCTGCTCGCCGGGGCTGTCCGCCGCCCCCGCCATCGGGGAGTACGCGGTGGAGCTGCTGGGGGCGGACGGCCTGGCCCTGGAGGAGAAGGAGCAGTTTATCTGTGAGCGGCACCGCACCCGCTTCAAGCAGCTGCCCCAGGCGGAGCGCGCGGCCCTGGTGGAGCGCCAGACCGCCTTTGGACGGGTGATCTGCCGGTGCGAGACCGTAACCGAGGGGGAGATCCTGGAGGCCCTGGCCGGGCCCATCCCGCCCTGCTCGGTGGACGGGGTGAAGCGCCGGGTGAACGCGGGCATGGGCCGCTGCCAGGGGGGCTTCTGCGGTCCCCGGGTGGTGGAGATCCTGTCCCGGGAGCTGGGCATCTCCCCCGGCGAGGTGGTACAGGACCAGGCCGGCACCTGGCTGCTGGCCCGCGAGACGAAGGGAGGGGACAAGTGATGTATGACCTGATCGTCATCGGCGGCGGCCCCGCCGGCCTGGCGGCCGCCTGCGCCGCCTGGGAGGGCGGACTGCGCAGCATCCTCATCGTGGAGCGGGACCAGGAGCTGGGCGGCATTCTCAACCAGTGCATCCACAACGGCTTCGGCCTGCACTACTTCAAGGAGGAGCTCACCGGCCCGGAGTACGCCGGGCGGTTCATCCGGATGCTCTCTGACACCGGCGTGGAGGTCCGGCTGGACACCATGGTGCTGGAGGTGACTGCGGACCGTCAGGTCCACATGGTGGGCAAGACCACCGGTTACCGGGTGGAACAGGCCAGGAGCATTGTGCTGGCCATGGGCTGCCGGGAGCGCACGCGGGGGGCCATCGGCATCCCCGGCACCCGGCCGGCCGGCGTGTTCACCGCCGGGGCGGCCCAGCGGTATGTGAACATGGAGGGCTGGATGCCCGGCAATCGGGTGGTCATCCTGGGCAGCGGGGATATCGGCCTGATCATGGCCCGGCGCATGACCCTGGAGGGGGCCAAGGTGCTGGCCTGTGTGGAGGTCATGCCCTACTCCGGCGGCCTGAACCGGAACATCGTCCAGTGCCTGCACGACTATGACATCCCCCTGTATCTGTCCCACACTGTCACCGACATCCGGGGGAAGGACCGGGTGGAGCAGGTGGTGGTGTCCCAGGTGGACGAGCGCCGCAACCCCATCCCCGGCACCGAGATGGTCTTTGACTGCGACACCCTGCTGCTGTCCGTGGGCCTCATTCCGGAGAACGAGCTCACCCGCCAGGCGGGCGTCGAGATGGACCGGCGGACCAACGGCGCGGTGGTATATGAGAACATGGAGACCTCCATCCCCGGGGTGTTCGCCTGCGGCAACGTGTGCCACGTCCACGACCTGGTGGACTTCGTCACCGCGGAGAGCCAGCGGGCCGGGGCCGCCGCCGCCCGGTATGTGGCCCAGAATGGCGACGCCCCCCAGAGGGTGCTCCAGGTCCGCAACGGCGACGGCGTGACCTATACCGTGCCCCAGCGCATCCGCCCGGACAGGGTGGAGAAGCGGTGTGACCTGTTCTTCCGGGTGAACCGCATCTGCGGGGACAGCGAGATCCTTGTCACCTCCGGGGACACCCAGATCGCCAGATTCAAGCGGGAGCACCTGGCCCCCGGCGAGATGGAGAACATCACCCTGCCCCGGGTGCTGCTGGACAAGGCCAGGGACGAGATCACCGTATCCATTCGGGAGGTGGAACAGGCATGAAGGAATTGATCTGTATCGTCTGCCCCAAGGGGTGCCATCTCCATGTGGACGAGGCGAACGACTATAAGGTGACAGGCAACGGTTGCCCCAGAGGAGCGGAGTATGGTAGGATAGAGCTGACCCACCCCACCCGGGTGGTGACCTCCACCGTGCGGTGCGCGGGGGGGCGCTATCCCCGCTGCCCGGTGAAGACCGACCAACCCGTGCCCAAGGAGCAGATTTTTGAGGTGATGCGGGCGCTGGATCAGATGGAGCTCACCGCGCCGGTCCAGGTGGGCCAGGTGGTGCTGTCGGACGTGTGCCGCACCGGCGCCAACGTGGTAGCCACCAGAAGTATATAAGGAGATCGAGGGAAAGGAGATACCGCCATGGGAAAGTATATTCTCGCCCTGGATCAGGGCACCACCAGTTCTCGGGTCATCCTGTTTGACCGGGAGCAGAACATCCTGGGAGTCAGCCAGAAGGAATTCACCCAGATCTATCCCAGGGAGGGCTGGGTGGAGCACGACGCCATGGAGATCTGGTCCTCTCAGTACGCGGTGATGATGGAGGTGATCGCCCAGTCCGGCATCGCCCCGGAGGACATCGCCGGCATCGGCATCACCAACCAGCGGGAGACCACCATCCTCTGGGACAGGGAGACCGGCCGCCCTATCTACAACGCCATCGTCTGGCAGTGCCGCCGCACGGCGGGCATCGTGGACCAGCTGCTGGCCGACGGGTACGGCGACTACATCAAGAAGACCACCGGCCTGGTGCCCGACGCCTATTTCTCCGCCACCAAGATCAAATGGATCCTGGACCATGTGGAAGGGGCCCGGGAGAAGGCGGAGCGGGGGGAGATCCTCTTCGGCACCGTGGACACCTGGCTGGTGTGGAAGCTCACCGGCGGCGCGGTCCACGTCACCGACTACACCAATGCCTCCCGCACCATGCTCTACGACATCCACAAGCTGGACTGGGACGACACCCTGCTCCAGGCCCTGGACATCCCCCGGGCCATGCTGCCCCAGGTGCGCTCCTCCAGCGA
>CALWXG010000014.1 GCA_944385435.1 uncultured Oscillospiraceae bacterium | reverse complement strand
GTGGAGCGCTCAGCAGCGAGTCCTACGCGCGTACCCTGCAGCCGCACAGGAGCCGGGCGCCGGGGCGGAGCATTCTTCCCGGGCCGCGGCCGAATCTACCCCTTCCCGGACGATCCAGGACCGGGGCGGGAAATCCAGGCCCCGGGAGGCGAGCCAACCGGGGGAAGAGACCGGGAGACAGGAGATCCGGCAGGCGGCAGCGCCCCAGGGGCAGGCCAACCGGGAAATCCAGCCGGAGCGAAACTCCGGGACCCAATCTGGGGAGAGTCAGCCGGAACTGCGGCAGGCAGTGCCCAGCACCCTGGAAGGCCGGACACCGGAGAGGGCTCCGGAGCTGGTCTACCGGGTGGAGGAAGAGACAGAACAGGAGCCGGGCGCCGGGGCGGAGCATTCTTCCCGTGCCGCGGCCGAACATACTCCTTCCCGGACAGCCCAAGACCGGGGTGGGGAATTCCGGCCCCGGGAGACCAGCCGTCTGAGGGAAGAGACCGGGAAGCAGGAGCCCAGGCAGGCGGCAGTGCCCCAGGGGCAGGCCAACCGGGAAATCCAGCCGGAGCGAAACTTCGGGACCCAATCGGGGGAGAGTCAGCCGGAACTGCGGCAGGCAGTGCCCAGCGCCCGGGAGGATCGGATGGCGGAGGAGACTGCGGAACTGGTCTACCGGACGCAGGAAGAGGCAGAACATGAGCCTGGCGCCGGAACGGAGTCTCCATCCCGTGCCGCGGCAGTACGCACCCATTCCCAGGCAGCTCCGGACCGGGGCGGGGAATCCCAGACCCGGGAGGCAAGCCACCTTAGGAAAGAGACCGGGAGACAGCAGACCCGGCAGGAGGCCGCTTCCCGGGGGCAGGCCAACCGGGAAATCCAGCCGGAGCGAAGCTCCGGGACCCAATCGGGGGACAGCCGGCCGGAACTGCGGCAGGCGGTGCCCAGCGTCCAGGAGGACCGGACGCCGGAGAAGGCTCCGGAACTGGTCTACCGGACGGAGGAAAAGACGGAAGATGAGCCGGGTATCGGAACGGAACCTTCGTCCCGGGCCGCGGCCGAACATACCACTTCCCGGACGGCCCCGGACCGGGGCAGGGAGCCCCGGCAGGCGGCCGCTTCCCAGAGCCCCGACAGACGGGAAGAGAAGCCAAGCCAAGCCTCCGGAATCCAACCGGGGGACAGTCGGCCGGAATTGCGGCAGGCGGTGCCCAGCGTCCGGGAGGACCGGATGCCGGAGGAGACTGCGGAGCTGGTCTACCGGACGGAAGAGGGAAGCGAGAAGGGTGCGGATCACCTGGCCCGGGCTGCAGACAGACAGATACAGTTCCAGCCTGGGGCGGAGCATGCACCGGAGGGGAACACCGCCCTGCCGGCCCGGGAAAGACAGGGCGCCGGCACATCGGTGAACCTGGTTCACCGGCAAGACCGGGCGGAGCAGCCGCAGGGGTCTTCCGGAATGCTGCGGGCGGGGCGGGATATCCGCACGGGACTGCCCCGCCAGGGGACTTCCAGACCGGCTGCGGCGCAGCTGCTGACCCAGCGGCCCGGCCTGACCGGGCGGGTAGAGCCCGGGGGCACAGCCCGGAGTACCGCCATTCCCGTGGAGGAGAACGGCTGGGGACAGGCGCCGGAGCTGACCCTAGCCCAGCCGGCCTGGAGCCGGGAGGCCGACGGAGCGCACGCAGCTGCGCAGCCGCCGAAAAAGGCCGCCCCGCCCGCTGCGGCGGACGGTCTTCCCCAGTGGGCGAAGGAACTGCTGGAGCGGCCGGGTCAGCCGGGCGGTCCCAGCATGAAGTGGCAGGCCGGCCAGAGCGGACAGACGGCAGCCGGGCCGGCAGGGACGGGCGCCCAGGGGAAGCCCGCCGGAGGACGCACCGTACAGTGGACGGCGCCGGGGGCGATCCCCCCGGGAACGGGGGATGTCACCACCCGGCCGGCGGCGGTGCAGTACCGGCAGCGGCCGGAGCGGGAGGAGCATTCGCCTGCCCGGAACCAGCCTGTTATGACGGATGCGGAGGTGCGCCGGACGGCGGACAAGGTCTACCGCATCATTGAGGAGCGGCTGCGCAAGGAACTGCGGCGCAGCGGCCGCTGACCCGCGGCGGAACTGAGGGAGAGGAGGAGACGCGATGTATCTGGGAATTCCAAATCCCAACATCATCATGCCCCTGGAAAAGATGAAGATCAAGAACCTGGACCGGGGGACTACCTTTGAAGTGCTGTACAACCCCCAGAGCTATGTTCAGAGCCGCAACGTGCAGTATGCCCAGATCCCCCTGCTGAACGCGGACGGGCCCATTGTCCAGTTCCTGTTCGGCGCAGGGGAGGTGCTCAGCTTTGAGCTGTTCTTCGACAGCATTTCCGCCGGTTCCGAAGTGGGCGGCGGAGCTGGAGACAAGCTCGCCTTTGCGGCCAACAGCCTGCTTCCCTCTGCGGCCAATCTCATTGACGTGCGGGAGTACACCGATAAGATTTACGAGCTGTCCCATGTGGATTCGGATTTCCACCGGCCGCCCCTGCTGGAGGTGCAGTGGTCTACGCTGCTGTTCAAAGGCTTTCTGTCCAGCTGCAGCCTGCAGTTTACCAAATTCGACGAGAGCGGGCAGCCGGTGCGGGCCATCATGCAGTGTCAGTTTGTGGAGAAGATGGATCTGGAGAAGCTGGCCGGTATCAGGCCGAAGGGTTCTCCGGACACCTCCCAGTACCGGCAGGTGTATCAGGGAGACTCCCTGTGGGCGATTTCCGCCAAGAAGTACGGATCCTGCGACCAGTGGCGGGTGGTAGCCCAGGCCAACGGGCTGGCCAACCCCAGACGGCTCAGGACGGGAGACACCCTGGTGTTGCCCGCCATCGATTAATGCCTGAGGCGCGGAAAGGAGGGGGCGCGTGGACAAGGGACAATACACATACAGTGCGCTGTGGAAGAAATATGACCAGTTTACCGCCCCGGCCTTTGAGATCACGGTGGGCAGTACCAAGCTGGACTGCAACCAGTATACCATCCCGAGCCTGGACGTGGAGATCTGCGCCGACGGGAATGCGGGAGGCTGTTCCTTCACCGTGGACGGACTCTATGACTACGAGACCGAGACTTGGAGCAACAAGCTGGCCAGCCTCATCCAGGTGGGGGACAAACTGATCGTGAAGGGCGGGTACGTCCAGAAGAAGGAGCTGTTTTACGGCTACGTGGACGACTACACCGTAGAATTTCAGAAAGACCGCGCGCCCCGGGTCTCAGTGACCGGCATCGATGCGCTGGGGTACCTGATGAGCCTGCGGGAGCCACTGTACGCGGGCAAAAAGAAGGCGGCGGAGATCGTGAAGACCATCCTGAACAAGGGGGTTTCCGCCGGCTTTGCCAAGTCGGTGACGGTGGGGACACTCACCGGTTTTGAGACCCCCATTGTGAAGGAGCAGGTGGATGACTGGCGCTTTCTCAACCTCATGGCCCAGCGGTACGGCGCCAGCCTGTTTGTGGTGGACGGGGAACTGATTTTCGACACCGTGGCGGATCAGACCAGCCCTATCATCACCCTCCAGCTGGGCCGGGAGCTGCAGTCGTTCACCAAGCGGGTGTCCATCGCCCACCAGGTGGGAAAGGTGGAAATTTACGGCCGGGACGTGAACCAGAAGGCGGTGAAGGGGACGGCCAGCTCGGTGAGCACCGGCAGCGGAAAATCCGCCGCCGACCTGGTGCCCAAGCTGAAGCAGGCGGTGCTGCGGGAGTACAGCGAGTACGCCCAGACCCAGGCGGAGTGCAAGAAACTGGCCCAGAACCGGCTCAACGGGATCGCCATGGGGCTGGTGTTCGCCCAGGGGCAGTGCGTGGGCATCCCGGAGCTGATCCCGGGCCGCTATCTGAAGGTGGAGGGCACGGACGACCAGCTGGACGGGACTTATTTTCTTACCAAGATCCGCCACAGTTTTGTCAATGACGGATACGTCACGTCCTTTGAGGCAAAGGGGGCGAAGATATGAGCATTTCCGAGCAGCTGAACGCCCTGATGGGCGGGGACGCAGGCCCCAACGACCGGCCCATGTCCCGGTTCGGCCTGACCCTGGCCAAGGTGACCAACATCAACGACGATAAGAAGCTCAACCGGGTGAAGTGCCTGCCCATCGGCAGCCCGGACGCGGAGGAGACGGACTGGTGCTACGTGATGGCGCCCATGGGCGGCAAATCCTGCGGCATGTTCTTCTTCCCCCAGGTCAATGACCTGGTGGTGCTGGCCTATCTGGACGACGACCCCCACCGGCCGCTGGTGCTGGGCGCCTACTGGAACACGGAGACGGTGCCGCCGGTGAAGGTGGAGAACGGCAAGGCGGAGGACTATATGATCCGCACGCCGAAGAAGATTGAGCTGCTGTTCCACGACGAGGACAAGAAACAGAAAGTGACGCTGACCATGCCCTCCGGCACCGTGCTGACGCTGGACGACGGGGAGCAGAGGGTGCAGTTGAAAGACAAAGAGGGCAACAACGCCCTGGATATGGACCTGAAGAAGGGCGAGATCACCCTGCAGGCCAAGACCAAGCTCACCCTGGCGGCGGGCAAGACCACAGTGGTGCTGGAGAGCGGGGGCAATATCACCCAGAAGGGCAGCGGCACCGTCTCCATCGAGGCCACCAACATCCAGGAGAAGGCAAAGTCCAAACTGGCCATGGAGGGGCTGACGGCGGAGATGAAGGCCAGTACCACCGCTGACGTGAAGGCGTCCGGCGGTCCGCTGACCCTGAAGGGACTGATCGTGAAGATCAACTGACACAGGCGCGCCGCGGCGCGGCAGAGGAGGGGAGACAGATGGAAGACCAGCGGAGATTTCTGGGCCAGGGGGTCAAATTTCCCCTGCAGGTGGATCCCCGGACGGGAAAGTTCGCCATGGTCAGCCAGGAGGAGGATATCCGGGAGTCCATCGGCATCATCCTGAACACCGTGCAGGGTGAGCGGGTGATGCGCCCGGAGTTCGGCTCCGACGTCATGGAGTATGTCTTTGCGCCCTCCTCCAGCACCAACCGGCAGAGCCTGGTGCGGGCGGTGGAGGAGCAGCTGCAGTATCAGGAGCCCCGGATCAAGGACGTGAAGGCCAAGTGCCGGGAGAGCGACCAGCTCACCGGCAGCCTGGTGGTGGAGGTCAGCTATACCGTGCGCAGCACCAACAGCAGGTATAACCACGTGTATCCCTTCTACATAACGGAGGGTTCGGAAGGAGGCGGCGGCGCATGAAGTATCCGGTTCTGGACGACCGGGATCTGGACCGGATCCGGCAGCAGGTGGCCGGGCTGGCCCGGTCCTACACGCCGGAATGGCGGTATGAGCGGACAGAGGACGACCCCGGCGCCGCCCTGGCGGAGCTGTTCAGCACCATGTTCCACCAGACGGTGGACCGGATGAACGCCCTGCCCGGCAAACTGTACATGGAGTTTCTCAACCAGATCGGATACCGGGAGCCGGCTCCGGTGCCGGCTTCCGGGGTGATGGTGTTTACCCCCAATGATATGGATGAGGAGCCGGTGCCGGTGCCCCAGGGCACCCAGGTATTCACCCCGGACCCCCAGGGGGAGAACATTGTCTACGAGACCCTGCGGCCCATCCAGGCCACAGCGGCCCGGCTGGAGGAGATTTACTATACGGATCCCCAGGCGGACCGAATCCGCCGGCTGGACCTGTCCCGGCCCGCCCGGTTCTTCTCCGGGGAGGAGGGGGAGGAGCTGCAGCGCCACCGGTTCTCCCTGGGCCGCAGCAGCGTGCTGCGGCTGGACGGGCCCAGCGAGATCACCCTGGAGCTGCGCCAGCCGGTGCGGCACCTGAAGGAGGAGACGGCCCGGCAGCTGGCGGGGGAGAACCTGACCTGGACCTACCGCCACGCCGGCCGGGAGCTTCCCTTTGACGCCGTGCGGGCGGAGCACGGCCGCATCGTGCTGGAGAAGCGCAGCCATCTGGCCCTGGAGCCGGAGGAGGAGGGCGGCGAGATCGCCGTCTTCTGCCAGGGCAGTCCGGAGGTGGAGCTGCAGCTGGAGCAGGCGCTGCTCACCAGCGCGCCTCTGGAGCCCTGTCCGGCCCAGAACCTGTTTTCCGGGGATCTGCCCATCGAGCCGGAGGGCGGCTACTGCTTCGGCCGCCGGCCGGCGCCCTATGCCCTGTTCTATCTGCGGTGTGACAGCGCCCTGTCCAAGGCGGGGGCCCGGGCCAGCCTCCATCTGGTGATCGCCCCCATTGTGGACGAGCCGGACACCCTGCCGCCCCAGTTCTCCTACGGCCCGTCCATCATCGACAAGCGGGACGCGGTGGAGATCAAGCCGGACGACGTTTGGATCTCCGGCGTGGTCTGGGAATATTACAACGGCCTGGGCTGGCGGCAGCTGGCGGTGACCGGAGACAAGAACCCCTTCTCCTGCAAGCGGGACGGCCGCCTGGAGGTGGTCTTCCAGGTGCCGGAGGATCTGGAGCCCACGGAGGTGAATGCCCAGCCCGGCTGGTACATCCGGGCCCGGGTGACGGAGCTGGAGCATCCGTTTTCCTACTATCAGCGCTGGATCCTTCCCTTTGTCCAGACCGCGGAGTTCTCCTGGCAGTACACCCAGGGGGTGCGGGCGCGGACGGTGCGGGCGGAGAACAACGGCCTGCGCACGGCCTTGGACGGGGCGGACGGGATGGGGCCGCTGGGCGTCACCCTGCTGCGGCCCATGGATCCGGGCCTGACCGCCATGTACCTGCGCTTTGACCGCTCGCCCCACGCCATGCCCCTGTCCCTCCGGTTCGAACTGGCCGGCCGGGCCAGGCTGGAGGGCGCGCTGCAGTGGGAGTGGTGGGACGGAACCCGGTTCCAGCCGGTGCGGTGCGTGGACGGCACGGACGGCTTTTACCACAGCGGGGAGTGGCTGCTGTATCTGCCCCAGCCCCTGCCCCGGAGCGAGCGGCTGGGCATGGAGGGCTGCTGGCTGCGGGTGAGCTGCAGTGCCCGGGTCTCCGGCCCGGCGCCGGTGGTGTCCGCCGTGGTGCCCAACGCCATCACGTCGGTCCAGCGCCAGCGGGAGCCGGACCAGTTCTTCGACACCCAGGCCTATGAGGCGGGGAAGGTGGTGGCCCTGCTGGCCCGGCCTGTGCAGGACTGCCAGGTCTGGGTGGATGAGATGTCCGGGCTGTCTGCGGCCCAGGCCCAGGCCATGGCCCAGGGCGATCCGGACAATGTGCGCCTGGAACTGGACGGCCATGACCCGGTCCGGTGCTGGGTGCGGTGGCAGCCGGTGGCCGATCTGGACATGACGGGCCCGGAGGAGCGCTGCTACGAGCTGGACCCCTATGAGGGGACCATCCGCTTCGGGGACGGCCGGCTGGGCAAGGTCCCCCCGGCGGGAGATCACAACATCCATGTGAGCTACGCCAGCGGCGGCGGCGCCCGGGGCAATGTGCCGGCGGGTGCGGTAAACGCCCTGCTGGGCGGGCTGCCCCGGATTTCCAGCGTGGCCAACCGCACCGCCATGAGCGGCGGCACCGGCCGGCCGGACTGGGAGGAGATTGAAGAGCGGGGAAACCGCCGCCTGAGGACCCGGGGCCGGGCCGCAGGCCGGCGTGACTATGAGGACCTGGTGTGGGAGTACTTCCCCCAGGTGCGCCACGTGCGCTGCTTCGCCGGGCGGGATGCCCGGGGCAATGGGGCGCCGGGCCATGTGACGGTGGTGCTGGCCGGCTACGGCCAGGCCGGGATCGGCATGGAGCAGCTGTGCCGGGAGGTGTACCGGTTCCTGAGCCGCCGGTGCTCCTGCTGCCTGGCGGCGGAGGGCAGGCTCCACGTCTGCCCGGCCACGGTGCTGCGGGTGAACACCCAGGTGACGGTGGAACTGGCCCAGCCGGACCAGGCCGCGGACACCCAGCGGGAGATTGTGCGCCGGCTGGAGACCCTGATCCAGGACACCTGGCGGGCCCGGCCCATCGGCGGCCAGATCCGGGTGGATGAGATCTGGGCCGCGGTGCGGGACGTGCCCAACGTGAGGCTGATCCGCCAGATTCTGGTGGAGGGGGCCTACGACCAGGAGGGCAACGCCCGGCTGGCCCCCCTGGAGGGCGAGTCCGACTTCCCCTACGGCGTGGCGGAGAGCGGCACCCACCTGGTGCGTATGATCTGAGAAATTGCGGGCCCCCGGGCCCGGAGGAAAGGAGGGGAGCGGCGTGCTCACTCCCAGAAAACTGGACAACCAGAGCTATGAGGAGATTGTATCGGAGGCGCTGGCACGGCTTCCCTGGCTGTGTCCGGTGTGGACGGACCACAACTCTCACGACCCGGGCATTACCATTCTGGAACTGATGGCCTGGTACAAGGAGCTGCAGCAGTATTACATGGACCAGATCACGCCGGACATCCGGCGCAAGCTGCTGGAGCTGGCTGGCATGGAGCTGCGGGAGGAACAGGCGGCGGTGTGCACCCTGGAGCTGCCGGAGCAGGCGGGGGCCTATCTGCCCCTGACCCGGCTGGCCGGGCCGGGCGGCCTGTGCTTTGAGCTGCTGGAGGCGGTGCCGGTCCACCGCCCCCGCCTGGAGCGGGTGCTGGCAGAGCAGGGCGGGGAGCGCACGGACATCACCGAGCTGTGTGCCGGGGGCACTCCCTTTGCCCCCTTCCTGTTCGGCGGGGAGGACAGCGCGCTGCTGCTGGGCCTGTCCCGGCCGGCCGGAGAGACGCTCCGGCTCTGGTTCCGGGTGGAGCGGCCGGAAGGGGTGGTCCGGAACCGGCCGGACGAGGTGACGCCGCCTCCCAGGACCCTGAACTGGGAACTGGTGGGGGCCGGGGAGACGGCGCCCCTGGAAGATGAGACCTGGTCCCTGAGCTGGAGCGGGGCGGTGACGCTGTCCGTCCCGGAGTGCTGGCAGCCGGGGGAGGACGGCCTGTACTGGATCCGCCTGCGGCAGACGGACCCGGGATGCGAGGAGCGGGTGCGTCTGAGCGGCATGTGGGCGGACCGGTTCCGGGCCGCCCAGCAGGAGAGCCGGGCCAGGACCTATGAATTTACCATTGCGGACGGGCCGGACCAGCAGGTGCTGGCGGCCAGCGCCCAGGCCGCGGCCGGGCAGCTGGCGGTGTTCCTGCGCACTCCGTCGGGCTGGAGGCAGACCGACGCCTACCAGGCCCTGCGGGGCCCGGAGGGCCTGCGGCTGACGGTGGACGGCACCGGCGCGGCCCGGGACGGGGCGGACAACCTGCTGGTGGCGGCGCTGGACCCCATCCACACCCAGGGCCTGTTCTTCGACGGCACGGGGCTGCCCGGCCAGCAGCTGTTTCTGGACCTGGGCGGCCAGCAGGTGCTCACCCGGCACCTGCGGCTGCTGTGCCTGACCCGGGAGGAGGACGGCAGCGTCCGGCCGGAGGTGTGGCGTCTGACCCAGGACCTGTCCGCCTGCGGACCCCGGGACCGGGTATTTGCCTACGATCCCCAGCGGGAGCTGCTGGAGTTCGGCGACGGGGAGCATGGGGCGGTGCCTGCCTCCGGGTTCGGCGCCATCCTGGTGACGGAACTGATCCTGTCCCGGTGCGGCGGCGGCAATGTGCCGGCGGACGCGGGCCTGACCCTGCCCGACGGCATCCGGGCGGAGAACGACCCCGCCTGGGGCGGCTGGGACCGGGAGAGCCTGGCCCAGTGCCGGGGCAGGCTGCTGAAGAAACTGAGTACCACCTCCAAGTGCCTGTCCGCAGAGGACTATGAGCGGCGGGTCCGGCAGACCCCCGGCCTGCGGGTGGCGGGGGTGAAGGCCCTGCCCGGGGCGGATCCCCGCTGGGGCCAGCGCCGGAGCAGCGCGTCGGTGACCGTGGTGGTGCTGCCCGCCAGTGAGGAGTCCCATCCCAGGGCGGACCGGCGGTTCCTGGAGGCGGTGAGCCGGCAGATGGAGCGGTATCGGCCCATCTGCGTGCGCACCCGGGTGGTGCCCGCCCGGTATGTGCCCTTCGCCCTGTCCGTCCAGCTGCTGGCCGGAGCGGGCGCCCGGGAGGAGGACGTGCGGCAGGCGCTGGAGCGGCGGTTTGCCCCCCGGGAGGAGAACATCGGCGCCTATGTCCGGCTGGACGACGTGATGGCGGCGCTGCAGAAGTGCCCGGGCGTGCTGCAGGTGCGCCGGGCCCAGGTGCGGGGCCTGGATCAGAACAGCTATGAGACGGCGTCGGGGGACCTGCAGATCCCGCCGGACGCCATCGCGGATCTGGTGCGCACGGAGATCCAGCTGCTGCGGGCCTGAGCGGCCCGCCGGTCCCCGGAAGGACGCGGGGACGCTTTGATGGGACGGCCCGGACCGGGCCGGGAAGGGAAGAGCGCGTATGAGCGAGACACAGACCTATCTCACCCTGTGCTGTCATGAGCAGTGGGAGAGCGGCCTCAGCTGGAACACCGTGTGCCGGGGGGACAGCCTGGAGCTGGCCCCGGACGCCTTTACCGGCATCGCCTGTCTGGCCCCGGTGGACGGCGGCGAGGCCGGGTTCCGGTGGAGCCGGCTGAAGCTGCGGGGCAGCGTGCCCCGGGACGGCAGCATCCGGGTCTATGTCCGGGCCTCGGACCGGGCGGACTGGCCGGACTGGTCCGGGCTGGAGCCGGGTCAGACCTTTTCCGCCCAGGTCCAGAGCCTGTTCGGACCCCCTGCCGCCACCGCCCTGGACGCCTGGCTGGGCTGTACCGGGCGGTATCTGTGGCTCGCCCTGGAGCTGACCGCCGGAGGTGCCCAGCGGCCCCGGGTGGACGCCCTGTCCCTGCGCATGGGGGGCGACCACATGGTGGATTACCTGCCCGCCATCTACCGGGAGCAGGACTTCACCTACCGGTACCTGTCCATCTTCAACTCCATGTTCCAGGACATGGAGAAGGCCATCGGGGAGGTGCCCCGGCTGCTGGATCTGGCCAGCGCGCCCCGGGAGCTGCTGGAGTTTCTGGCCCGCTGGCTGTGCGTGGATCCGGAGGAGGACGGCGACCTGCGCCGGCGTCTGCCCCAGGTTCTGGAGGAATATGAACGGATGTACACCACCCAGGGGGTGGCCCGCAGCGTCTGCCGGCTCACCGGGCGCAAACCCTGGCTGATTGAACATTTTGCGGTGGATCCCAACGATCCGGACTGCCGCAACCCGGCGCTGTACCGGAAGCTCTACGGGGAGGACCCCTACCGGTTCTTCTTGCTGCTGCCCCAGGACACCTTCCCGGACCAGCGCAGCCTGGAGCGGTTCCTGAGCCGGATGGGGGAGCTGATCCCGGCGGAGTGCACCCTGGAGCTGGTGCTGCTCAAGCCCTGCGTGCAGCTGGACTGGCACACCTACCTGGGCATCAACTCCCGGATCAGCGACTATGTCCCGGCGGCCATAGATGAAAAAATGACGATCCACTATGATACGACGATAGGAGGAGCAGACCATGAGTAAGAACACGGACTTTTTTCCCATAGAGCGCAACCGGTATTTTTATGGGAAACTGCTGACCGCCCAGGATTTCAGCCTGGAGCAGAGATACGGGCGGCAGAAGAGCCAGCTGCTGAACCGTCTGGCGCTGGGGGCCGGTGTGGTCTGCGGCCTGGGCGTGAGCGCCAGCGACGACTCCACGCTGCTCATTGAGAGCGGCATGGCCCTGGACTACCAGGGGCGCATGGTGGTGGTGGAGGAGCCCATGCTCCGCAAGCTGCAGATGCTGGAGGGGCAGGAGACCCTGCTGGGCCACGAGAGCGCCTATCTGTGCCTGCAGTACGACGAGACGGACCGGGAGCCGGTGAACGCGGTGGGCGCGGACACGGGGGAGAGCCGTCAGTGCAATGTCACCCGGGAGGGCAGCCGCCTGTTCCTCACCGCCCAGCCGCCGGAGTACCGGCGCCTGATGGAGGCGGAAGGCCGGGACAACGTGTGCATCCTCTACGCCAGCCAGGAGCTGACGCTGGTGCTGACCGTGCCGGAGGCGGTGTGCGCCGGGGAGGAGTTCCCGGCGGAGGTGCTGGTGGTAAAGAACGAGAAGACGCCCCCGGTGCAGTTCCTCCTGGAGGGGGAGAGCGCCCTGGTGGAGAGCGAGGACGGCCGGCTCCATCTGGAGTTCCAGGAGAGCCCGGAGGAGCGGCGCCGGGTCTATCCGGTGCAGTTCAAGCTGAAGGCCCGGAAGCTGAGCGATGTGGACTGCCCCCTGTTCCCCGCCGGCGGGGAGATCAACCTGGAGCTGGGCAGCCACAGCTATAAGAATTACATCGAGATTGAGGCCGCCTGCCACCTGTGCGCCGGCCAGGAGCAGCTGGAGACCCGCCGCCAGAGCATGGACAATCTGGAGCGGCGGCTGCGGGGCCGGGACCTGCCCATCTATCTGGCCAAGCTGGAGCTGATCAACTCCGCCGGCGGCGTGTTCCTGGCCTCGGTGACCAATCTGCCCTTCCGGCAGCGGCAGAGCCGGTCTTCCAGCCTGCGGGAGCAGGCGGGGCTGCAGACGGTGACCACCTCGGTGCGCAGCCTGGAGTACTGGCAGAAGCCGGATGTGCGGGCGGTCTACCAGCGCTCGGCCGGCGCGCTGCACCTGGACTTCGCCATCCCCTCCCCGGAGCAGTACGACTACGCGGTGTCCCACGGCACGGTGGATATGACCATGCCCGGCGGCCTGCGGGTGAACAGCAAGGTCTACTCCGACGAGATCGCCCACGGCCTGGGCCCCGGCGCGGTGGACATCCGGCTGAGCATCGAGTTTGAGGACCAGAAGTCCGGCGGGGAGACCGCCCTGTGCTGCGGCAATACCGAGGTGTTCCGGGGCAAGAGCTCGCCGGTGACGCCCCCCTGGGTGGAGGCGGCGGCCCTGGTGTACCCGGAGCGGGGCACCATGCGCATCGGTCTGTGGCTCCACGACATGGTGGAGGGCAACCGCATCACCGTACACTATTTCGCCCAGAAGCCGGAGCGGGATACCAGCCGGATCCTGGCCAACCGGCCGGTGTCCATCCGGCTGACGCCGGAGTTCTCCCACATGAGCTGCCGGGGCCGGCTCCAGTTCCTGGCGGAAGTGGTGGGCAGCGAGGACAAGGGCGTGATGTGGAGCGTCAAGGAGGAGAACGGCGGCGTGATTGACCGCAACGGCGTCTATCAGGCCCCGGAGCTGCCGGGCACCTATGAGATCACGGCAGTGTGCAGCGCGGACCCGGACGTGTCCGCCAGCGCGTTTGTGATTGTGGAATAACTCGCCGGCTGCCGGCCGGCGGTGGGAACAAGGAGGGGAGCGGCCTGTGGAGACCATGCTGGTCCGGGAGAGATATAAGGTGGTCCGGGTGCTGTGGAGTGAGACGGACTATGCCCTGGCGGAGGCGGTGGACATCCAGGACCGGGAGACCCCTGCCTGCCTGCTGAATTTCTTTGAGGGAGAACAGATGGCCCGCTACGGTAGGCTCTGTTCCGCCGTGCGGCAGGAGGACTGCCCGGCACTGCGGGGGCTGTTTCTGGAAAACGACACCCTGGTGGCGGTCTTCGACCCCTGTAGCGGGGAGGAGATTGACCGGGTATTCCACCGGGGAGACCGGTGGGAGTGGCGGGATCGGCTGGACTTTGCCCAGCTGGTGCTCCACCAGGCCCTGTCCATGGCCAACCTGCCCCCGGAGATCAGCTGTGCGGCCATGCTGTCCGACAACCTGCGCATTGACGTGGAGAAGCGGCGGGTGTCGGTGCGGTACATGCTCCGCCCGGCCCCGGAGCTGGGTCCCCGGGAGCTGCCGCTGCTGGCCGGGGACCAGGTGCGCAAGATCCTGCTGGGCCGGCTGGACAGCCCGGACGAGGAGGCCGCCTTCCTGGCCCGGCTGCGGCGGGGGGAGTTTCCCACCATTGTGGCCCTGTACGCCGCCTGGCGGGATATCCTGCCCGGCCTTCAGGAGCAGTACGAGATCTATGAGAACAAGAACTTTTTCGCCAGGGGGATTACCCGGGTGAAGCGGTGGTTTTCCAGAAAAAAGAAGAGAGGGAGGAATCCGGGATGAGAGCAGCCAGGGGCGTCATCGCCCTGATTGCCATATTGGCGCTGTTGTGCGGGGCCGTGTTCCTGGCGGCCCGGCCGGCGCTGCTGAACTGGGGCAGCGTGGCCCGGACGGGCTGGGGAACGGATTCCTTTGACCAGATGGGCCTGACCCCCGGCGGCCTGGCCGCCGCGGCGGACTGGCGGGAGGAGGGCATCTGCCTGAGCTTCTTCACCGCCGGGGGAGAGAGACTGGGCAGCTGGCAGGTGCAGCTGCCCGACGAGGAGACGGGCGGCAGCATCGGCGCGGTCTATCCCATGGGGGAGGACCGGGCCCTGCTGGCGGTATACAGTGCCAACGCAGAGCATCTGACGCTCTACCGGGTGAACCGGGGCGGAGTGCCGGAGCGGCTGATGCGGGAAATTTGCCGGGGGACATCCTCTGCCGAGCGCAGAAATGGGACCCGGCTGTATGCATTTTCTCAGGACGGCGATCAGGTGTGCTTTGCCCTGCTGGCCGAGGGTGAAGTGCGGGCCTATCAGTGCGGAATGGACACGGCGGGCGTGGTGCAGACGGATGCCCAGGCCCGGCAGGATGCCGGGGCCGCCGCCGTGCTTCCGGACGGCACCCTGGCGCTGGGGGGCGACGGCTGGCTGGTAATGGACGGCAGCCAGGCCCCGGCGGATGTGAGCGGCCAGCAGGTGACCTACATGACCCGGACAGGACCAGGCCTGTACTACCTGGACGGGAGTACCCTGGAGCTGTGGTTCACCGATTTCACCGGCTCGGATGCCCGCATGGTGCTCTCCCTGGCCCAGGTGCTGGGGGAGCGGAGGCTGACGGCCATGGCGGTGACGGCCTCCGGCGAGGCGCTGCTGCTGGTGGATGGGCACACCCTGATCCAGACGGGGGAGAGCGGAAGCGTGGAGTGTACCGGACTGCTGTACGGCAGCCGGGGAGCGGCCATCGCCTGCCTGGCGGGCATCGGAGCGGCCTGCCTGGCGGCGGCGCTGGTGATCTGGTACCTGGCCTGCGGCAGGCGGGGGGCCAGGCTCCCGCTGGCCGCCTACTGGGGCGTGGTGCTGGCGGCGCTGGTGCTGGCGGTGTTCCTGGCCCTGGGCGAGGGCATCGTCCGGCCGGAGCAGAGCCGCACCGCCCTGTCCGCGGACCGGGCCGCGGTGGAGAGCGTGGTCCGGCTGGTGCGGGCGCAGTCTGACTCCGGGGCGGAGGCCCTGCCGGAGCTGGCGGCCCAGAGCCTGGAGGCCGCCCAGGAGCGGTTCCGGAACGTGTCGGCCATGGTGGCAGGCCGGAGCGGCGAGGGCTGGGAGACCCCGGACGGCATCCGGGGCGAGGCGCAGCCCGCCTTTGACGCCGGGCTGGCAGCCCGGGCCCTGGAGTCCGGCAGCGCCGGGCACCGGGAGGACGGGCGGCTGCGGGTGGCCATTGCCCTGGAGGGGGAGCAGGTCCTGTTTCTCTGCCTGGATGTGCAGGGCGGGACTCCCGCCCTGCTCCTCAGCGGCATGACGGCGGGGGCCGTGCTGCTGGTGGCGGTGTTCCTGCTGATCCTGCTGGTCATCGGGTGCCGGGTGCGGCAGCTGTCCCGGGGTATGGAGATGCTCTCCAGCGACAGCTGGCGCCGCAAGCCGCTGAAGATGCGCAGCGGCGATGAGTTTGAAGTGATGGCCAGCTCCCTCAACAGCCTGGCGGACGCTCTGAAGCGGCGGGACCAGGAGCGGGACGCAGTGGCCCGGGCCTACCGGCGGTTCGTGCCGGAACGGGTGCTGGCCCTGCTGGGGAAGCAGACCATCCTGGATGTGGATAAGAATACCTTTGCCTCCCGGCGTATGGCGGTGATGATGGTGCGCTTTGTCTTCCCGGAGCCGGTGTACAACGCGTCCAACAGCCGGCTGCTGTTTGACAGCGTGAACCAGGTCATTGAGCGCACCGCATCCATCGCCGCCCAGAAAAACGGCACGGTATTCAACTTCGCCTACAACGGCTACGACGTGGTCATGCCGGAGGATCTGCCTCAGGTGGTGAGCACCGCCGTGGCCATCCAGCAGGATGTGCTGGCCTTCAATGAGACCCGCAGCCGGGACGGACTGCCCACGGTGGAGATGCACATCGCCCTGGATGTGGGGGACGTGATGCTTGGCGTGGTGGGGGACAGCTCCCAGATGGAGCCCACCACCATCTCCACCAGTTTCTCCACGGTGCGGGAGCTGATCGGGCTGGGCGGCCGGCTGGAGGCCGGCGTCCTGTGCACTGAGGCCATCATCGCCGGGGCGGAGCACTACGGCAGCCGCTACCTGGGCAAGTGCTGGCTGGACCAGGAACCCGTCCGGGTCTACGAGATCTTCGACGGGGATTCCTACGGCCTGCGCAAGGGCAAGGAGAGCACCCAGCAGCGGTTCTCCCGGGGTATCTTCCTGCTGTACAGCGGTGAGACGACCCAGGCCAAGCGGATGTTCCTGGAGCTGGCCCACGACAATCCCGGGGACGGCGCCGCCCGGTACTACCTGTATCTGGCGGACCGCATGGAGCAGGACCCGGGCCAGGCGTGCAACCTGAACGGATTCCCGGCGGACCGCCGGGGCGGGCAGCTGGACGTGCTGGAGGGATGAAAACAGCCCCTTCCCCGGGCTGAACGGCCTCTGTCCCGGCCGGGAGGCGGGGAGCGGCGATTGGATTGAATGAGGAAAGGAGAAGCCGCCGGGGCGCTGAGGGCAGAACGGGCGGCGGGTGCGGGAGATGAGTTTGCTGCAATTGGATCTGCTGCGCCGCCAGACGGAACAGGCGGTGCGGCAGGAGATCCGGAAGAAGACGGCGCCGCTGCGCCGGGAACTGAGCCTGACCCGGCAGGCCAGCCGCATGGCCGGCATGGGGGAAGAGATCCTGGACGGCGGCCTGCGGCAGGCCAGACGCTGGTGGTCCGGCCGGGAGAACGTCTTCTGGGAGGACGGGCTGGAGCCCCTGGAGATGCCGGAGCAGCCGGTGATCTTACCGGACGGGTATGTGCGGCGCACGCCGGTGCAGCCCTACCGCACGCCGGTGGGATACCGCCGGCAGAGGATGCACCGCCGCATGGCGGTTCTGGCACTGGTGATTTTTCTCGCGGCTCTGGCCGCGGCCATCTGGCGCAGCGGGCTGCTGCGCTTTTAGGGGGACCTTGTTTTGCTGAATTATCTGCTCAATCAATTGACCCGCTCCGCGGGCGTGTTCTTCCGCACCATCCGGGCGTTCTTCACCCGGCGGGCGACGGGCATCACGACCCGGGTGCGGCGGGTCACCAACTTTTCCCGCAACGCCACCAAGGCCGCCACGGCGGCTGTGCAGTCTGCGGTGTCGGTGGCTCAGAAGCCGACCAGGCGGGAGGACTATGTGGAGACCAGGCGGCTGCTGATCTCCAAGGCCCTGCTGCTGAAAATTGTGATTGCGGCGGTGGGTGCGGGGCTGATCATCTACTTTCTGATCTGGCCCTTTATCCTGAGCCACTTCCTCACCGCCCGGTTTTACGTGGAGGACAGCCGGGTGGACAACTGGACCGGCCGGGTGGTGGTCTATGCCGACAAGGAGAAGACCCTGCCTCTGTACGCCGGCAGGCTGGAGGAGGGAGTGCTCCAGGGACGGGGCAGTGAATACGATGAAAATGGTGTGCTGTGCTACGAGGGCTGGTTCCAGGACGGCGTGCGCGCCGGCAGCGGGACCGCCTATGAGGACGGCGTGATGATATACGAGGGGCAGTTTGCCAACGGGACCTATGAGGGGACCGGCACCGCCTATGCCGACGGCATGCTGGTGTACGAGGGCCAGTTTGCCGGCGGGGTCCGGCAGGGCCAGGGCAAGCTGTATGAGGACGGCGTACTGCGCTATGAGGGCAGCTTTGCGGATGACACGGCCGAGGGGGAGGGCACCAGCTACTACCCCTCCGGGGCGGTGTCCTACAAGGGCCAGTTTGCCGCGGGCCTTCCGGAGGGGACCGGGACCGAGTACCGGGAATCCGGAGGCAAGCTGTATGAGGGCGGATTCGCCGCCGGGGAGTACAGCGGGACCGGCACCCTCTATCTAGACGAGGGCGGCACGCTGGAGGCGGAATTTGAAGCAGGAGAACCCCTGGGCGTGGTGGAGTGGCACCGCGGCGGGCGGCTGTACTATCAGGGTGAGTGGAGCCTGGACCAGCCCTCCGGCCTGGGCACCCTCTACACCCGCACCGGCACCGCGGTGTACACCGGGGAATTTGCGGGCGGCACCCTGGACGGCGGCCAGCTGCTGGGCCTGAGCGTGGACGAGCTGCGGGAGATGCTGGGGGCGGACAATACGGAAAACATCGCCAACGACGGGGACGGCTTTCTGGTGGTGAGCAGGCAGCTGGGGCTGGCTGCCCTGTGCAGCTTCGCCACCCAGGAGCAGGAGTCCCAGGTCTATGCCGTCTACCTGTTCGCCCCGGAGGGGGACTGGATCCGGCTGCTGCCCGGCATGGACCGGGTGGCCCTCCCGGCCTGGCCGGAGGGGACGGAGAGCTGGAGCGGCCAGCAGGAATTCACACCGCCCCCCGGCGTGGCGGTGGAGGCGGGCACCTATTCCAGCCAGGTGTACACCACGCAGGACAGCCGGGTCACCATCCTCACCGCCAGCGGCGCGGACGGAGGCTGTGTGCTGCTGCATTGGAGCAGCCTGGAGGACCTGCCGGACAGCGGTCTGGAGCCCGGGGGCACCCCGGACGGCGGCAGCGCCGGCGGCGACGGGCGCATGGAGGCCCTGCTGGCGGCCCTGGATCTGATGGAGACGCCGGGCACCGGCTCCCAGGCCACCCAGAACCCCTATTACGGAACCCAGGACCCGGGCCAGGCCCTGGCCGGGTGTGAGACGCCGGAGCAGGCCGGAGCGCTGATCGACGCCATGCTGAGCTACTGGCAGCAGGCGGAACT
Source organism: uncultured Oscillospiraceae bacterium (assembly GCA_944385435.1). Taxonomy (GTDB): domain Bacteria; phylum Bacillota; class Clostridia; order Oscillospirales; family Oscillospiraceae; genus Enterenecus. Next base: position 28,904 of record CALWXG010000014.1, on the reverse strand, counting down.
GCAGTGCACGCTGGAGGAGAATCTGGCCCGCACCCAGGCCCAGCTGGCCCAGGCGCGCACCGAGCAGTCCATGGGCATGGACAACGGGGACGCCGTTGCCGCCCTGGAAGAGGAGGAGGCGGAGCTGCTCACCGCCATTGACGCGTGCAAGGCGGAGCGGATGCGGGCGCAGGTCCAGGCCCAGGAGGCGGCCGGTGCGGATCCGGCGGACTATGCCCTGGATCAGCTGCTGCTCTCCTTCGAGCCCTCGCAGCAGGACGTGAGCCAGGTGGCTCTGGTGGCCGCGGCCTACGCCCAGAGCACCGGTGAGACGGTGGACTCCGCTGCGCTGACGGCCCAGGTGAAGAACCTGCTGCTGGACCTCCAGGAGGCCAGGGACACGGTGCTCAGCGCCACGGATGCCTATGAGGCCGCCGGCGTCCAGGCCCGGGAAGCGGCCGGCGCCTTCGCCATGGGGACCGGAGACCAGGACAGCTGGTATGCGGCGCTCACTGCCCAGGCGGATGCCCGGGCGGCGCTGTGCCAGGCCCTGAGCGCCTTCACCAGCCAGGCCAATGCCCTGAATCAGCTGACCGGCGGCTGGGTTTCCCGCACCTTCGGCTGGTACGCCGACGCCCTGGACCCGCTGTTCCAGAGCGCGGCCCAGCAGGAGCCGGAGGAGGAGGGCGGCTCCGGGGAGACGGAAGAACCGGAGACCTCCCCGGCGCCCACCCCCACGCCGGCTGAGCCGGAGAGCAGTCCTGAGGCGAGCGCCGGGGCTGAGCCCCAGGCCAGCGGGGAGATTGATCCGGAGAGCAGCCCGGCCCTGGGCTGAGAGAGGAGTATGGATATGGCTGACTATACCGCATTTGTGGAGGCGGGAACCGCCCTGGTGGAGCTGCTCCGGGACCAGCTGTCCCCGGAGCCTGTGGGCAACCGGGAGCTGATCGCCCTGTGCTCCCCCCACGAGAGCGAGAACAACCAGCTGACGCTGTACCTGTATCATATTGAGGAGGAGAGCCAGAATGTGACGGTGGGGTACTATGCGGTGGGCCGGGACCTGCAGCGCATGCAGCCGGCCCGGTACACCCTGCGGTATCTGGTCACCGCCCACTCCAAGGCGCCTGCCCAGATGAAGGAGGCGGACCAGCACCGGGTGATCGGGGCGGCCATGCAGGTGATCCGGGACACGCCGGTGATCCCGGCCCGGTATCTCACCGGCTCGTCCGCCCGGGAGCAGGCGGAGCTGCACGTGATGGTGGAGAAGACGCCGTTGGAGCAGCTGCTGAAGATCTGGAACAACACCTCCAAAGAGTATAAACTGTCTTTTGTGGTGATGGTGACCGGTGTGACCATCGACTCCAAGCGGGAGCGCCGGGTGTCCCGGGTCAAGGAGATCACCATCGACACCCAGCCGCAGCCTGACCGGCGGGAGGGACGGCGATGATCCGGCGGCATGTGAGCGCCGCACTGCTGGTGCGGGACGGCTTCACCGGCCGGGTGCTGGCCTCCGGCGCCCAGGTGCGCTGCCGGCTGGACAATCAGCCCTGCAAGCCGGTGTGGAAAGAGGGCGGCTATCTGGTGCTGACCGATCTGGAGCGGGGGGAACACGTCCTGCTCCTGGACCGGCGGGGCTATCAGCCGGAGCGGTACGCTTTCCGGGCGGAAGACGGGGAGACGGTGGAGGACACCCTGTTTCTCAAGCCCGGCGCCGGCTACCCCTTCCCGCCGGGCACCGCGGCCCTGACCGTGACGGTGCGGGAGGGAACGCGTCCGGCCGACCAGCCGGTGTGGACAGGCATGTCCGCCCCGGCGCCGCTGAAACTGGCCCAGGACGACGCGGAGGGGACCCAGCTGCGGCTGTTCTGCGGCAACCCGGGCCTGCTGCCGGTGCCGGGCAACTACCTGGTGACAGGGAAGCAGGGCGGGGAGCTGACCCACCTGCGCAGCCTGCAGGGGGAGAAGGGGGAGCTGGACCGGCCCCTGTCCGGCCGTTACGGCCGGGGCACGGAGCTGGTGCCCGTGCAGTGTTTCCAGCCGGACGCAGAGGGCCGGTTCCGGGTCCTCTTCCCCGCAGCGGGGAAGGTCTGGCTGCACTGCGGCGGATGCACCGGCAGCCTGGACCTGTCTGCCGGCGAGCAGACCTTTACCTGGAATTGTAAGGAGGAGAGCTGATATGGCAAATCCGGCGGTGACTACGGCGCTGTGCACCTGCTCCTTCGGGACGCTTCCGGCGCCGCTGCCGGTGACCTCGCAGATGACGGTGCAGACCTGCAATCTGCTGCAGGCCACGGTGATGGACAATAAAATACCCACCTTTGGCATGTGCATGTCCCCCAGCAACCCCACGGTGGCTGCCGCCACGGCGGCGGCCCTGGGCGTGCTGACTCCCATGCCCTGCGTCCCGGTGACGCCCGCGCCCTGGGTGCCGGGGGTGCCCACGGTGCAGGTGTGCGGGAAGCTGATGCTGAACAACACCAGCAAGCTGATGTGCGCTTACGGCGGCGTGATTCAGCTGACCATGACGCCGGCCCTGACGGTGCAGGTGCCCTGAGGAGGTTTGAGATGGATCTGGAAGAACTGCGCAGCCCGGACGTCACCAACCTGGACCGGGGCTTTGACAGCCAGGAGGAGCTGCTGCACAGCCTGTCCGCCTGGATTGACCGGCTGCTGTACGAATACTATACCCGGCACCAGTGGCTGGGCCCCTCCAACGACCTGAAGAGTATGCTGGGGCTGATCGTGACCCGGGAGGAGTTTGAGCACAATCTGGCCAAAGCCGCCCAGCGGGGCCTGTGGCGCCAGCTGAACGAGGAGGAGCGGGAACAGCTCCGGCTGATCCGGCTGGCCGTCACCCTGCGGCTGGAGCACACCACCCGGGACTTCCCGCTGCTACAGCTGGTCTCCCGGTGCGGGCTGGATGACTTCCAGAAAAACTGTGTGCTGCTGGCCTATCTGGCGGTGGTTGACCGGAAATATGAGCGGATTTTTGCCTATCTCCAGGACGATATGAGCACCCGGTCGCTGGACCTCTTTCTGGCGGTGCAGCTGTTCCTCCCGGAGGGGGAGTCGGTGGAGGAGTGCCTTGCCCGGTTTTCCGGGGAGGGCGGCGGATTCCTCAGCCTGTTCCGGAGCCAGGAGCTGGAGCGGGGCAAACTGGTGCTCAGGGACATTGTGACGGAATTTCTGGAGTCCGGGAGGCTGGCGGACCGGCCGGGGCAGCGGTATTTTGACGGCAGCTGCCGCAGGCCGGAGGGCACCCTGGTGGTTCAGGGGGAAATTGCCCGGCGGCTGGATCTGATCTTCGGGGACTGCACGGACTTCTGTGTGTTCCTGTACGGGCCGGCCGGCAGCGGGAAGAAGTTTCAGCTGGAGCATCTGATGACCCGGCACCGGATGGGCTGTATCTTCGCGGATCTGGACGGGGAGGAGTGGAGGGAGCGGGCGCAGGACGCCGCCCTGTCCGCCCGGCTCACCGGGTCCTGCCTGTGCCTGTACCACCTGGACCGGATCAATGAGGCCGGGGAGCTGGTGGCCGCCGGCGGCGAGATGCTCCGTGCGCTGGAGCGGCTGGAGACGGGGGGCGGCAAGCGCTTTTTCCTGTCCCGGAAGCCGGTGACCGCACGGCTGGACACCCTGTCCGTGGAGCTGGAGCTGCCGGACATCACCCAGCAGGAGCGGCTGGAGCTGTTCCGGGCGTTCCTGCGGCAGAGCCCCTGCGACGGGACCTTCACCCCGGAGGAGCTGGCGGCGAAGTTCCGCTTCACCCCCAGACAGATCCGGTTGGCCTGCACCCAGGCGGCGGGGCTGGCCCGGCTGTCCGGCGAGGGGGCCATTTCCAGCCCGCTGATCCACCAGTGCTGCTATCACCAGGTGGTCCACCGGCTGGGGGAACTGGCCAGCCGGGTCCCCGCGGCGTACACCTGGGACGATGTGGTGCTGCCCGAGGAGCAGAAGCGGCTGATGCGCCAGGCCTGCGGGCACATCCAGTATCAGCATCAGGTGTATTACCGCTGGGGATTTGCGCGGAAGGTGAGCTACGGCAGGGGGCTGTCCGTGCTGTTTGCCGGAGCTCCGGGTACCGGAAAGACCATGTGCGCCCAGGTGATGGCCAACCAGCTGAATATGGAGCTGTACAAGATCAACCTGTCCCAGATTGTCAGCAAATACATCGGGGAGACGGAAAAGAACCTGCGGGCCGTCTTCCAGGAGGCGAAGAACGCCAGCTGCATCCTGTTTTTCGACGAATGCGACGCCCTGTTCGGCAAGCGCAGCGAGGTGAAGGACTCCCACGACCGCAACGCCAATGTGGAGGTGGCCTATCTGCTGCAGCAGATTGAGGAGTACGACGGGGTGTGTGTGCTGGCCACCAACCTGGTGGGCAATATTGACGCGGCGTTCATGCGCCGGATCACCTACGTGGTGCACTTCCCCTTCCCGGAGGCGACCATGCGGGAGGCGATCTACCGCAAGATGCTCCCCGCGGGCGCGCCGGTGTCGGAGGACGTGGACTGGAAGTTCCTGGCCGAGAAGTTTGAACTGTCCGGCGGCCACATCAAGAACATCGTGCTGGCCGCGGCCTTCCTGGCGGCGGGGGAGAGGAAGCCCATCTCCATGGTCCACCTGCTGCGCTCGGCGGTGAATGAGATGAAGAAGCATGAGATCGTGGTGGTGCGGGAGCAGCTTCAGGAATATGCGGACCTGTTGGAGAACCTGTGAGGACCGGGCAGGGAGAGGAGAGAGCAGCGGATGAAGCGAGGAACACAAGCAATCATAGGGGCAGGTGCCTTGCTGACGGCAGCGGCGCTGGTGCTGTTTTGGGTGATGCCGGAGTGGAGGGAACTGATGGTGTTCCTCCTGGCGGCGTCTGTATTTCTGTTGCTGGGAGGTCTGATCTCCATGCGGCAGGAGGTGTACCGGCCGCTGGATGAGCTGGAAGAGGTGGTGTCGGCCTGGCCGGAGACCACGCCCACCGATCTGCGGGGCCGCATGGGCCGGATTGAGGGGGATGTGGGCAGGATCGCCGCCGCCATGCTCCGGCAGATGGAGGGTGCGCAGAACAAGATCTCAGAGCTGCGCAGCCAGGTGAGCCGGGAGACGGAGATGCGGGTGCGCCGAGAGCTGGCGGAGGAGATCAGCCGCACGGCGCTGCCCCACGTGCTGCCGGAGTACCCCAGCCGGGAGAACTTTGAGGTGGCCGGGCTGGTGGAGCCGGGGAAACTGCCCGCCTGCACCTTTTACGACTATTTTTACATCGATCCGGGTCTGCTGTGCGTGGTCATCGGCCAGACGCCGGGGCAGGGCGTGGAAGAGGCCCTGTTCATGGTGGTGGCCCAGACGGCCATCCGCAGCCGGCTGAGGCAGGGACTGTCCCTGGCGGAGACCCTGGCGGATGTGAACCGCCAGCTGTACGACCTGGGCGGCAAGCGCTCCATCGGCGCCCTGGTGGGGACCCTGAACACGGCGGACGGCCGGCTGTCCTATGTGAATGCCGGCCAGCAAAAGCCGCTGCTCATGCGCAATGAGGGTCGCTATGAGTGGCTGGACACGCCGGTGTATGCCCAGCTGGGTCTGAATGAGAATGTCTCCTACCGGATGATGGAGATCCAGCTGAAGCAGGGAGACCGGCTCTTCCTGCACACCGCCGGACTGGGCGACATGACCAACCGGAACGGGGTCTCCTTCCGGGAACAGGAGATGCGGGCGGTGCTCAACCGCAGCCGGGGCGAGTCCCGGTCTCCGGAGGAGATGCTCCGGTTTGTGGCCGACGAGGCGACGGTGTACTGCGACAGCGACGCCGAAACCCAGGGCTATGCCGAGCTGGTGCTGGAGTACCGGAAGGGCACCCGGGAGCTGGCCCACTGCGAGGTGTCCGCCATGCCGGAAAATGCCCCGCAGGTGGAGGCGTTCCTGAAACAGCGCTTCCGGGAGAATGGAATCCAGCCCCGGTATTACGCCCGGGCGGCGGTGCTGGTGGATGAGCTGTTTGCCCTGTGCTGCCGGCACTGTGCGCCGGACAGCCTGGTCAACACCGAGTGCGGCATAGCCCCCGACGGCCAGAGCGTCACCATCCGGATGTCCATGGCCACCAGCGGCCGCAACCCCCTGGAGACCGGCGGGGACGAGCCCGGCGGAAATGCGGTGGAGTTCATCCGCAGCCAGGCGGACTACGTGGCCTTCAAGGAAGGGCCCGAACGGGATACGGTGACCATGGTGTGTTTTCTGGAATAGAGCGGAGGACACAACGGCCGGACTTCGGAATCATACGGCAGGACCACAAAAGAAAAGCGCGCTGCCGGCCCCGGCCCGGACAGGACCGCAGGGTGCGCGGCAGCCGCCAGTTCCAATCGACAGGAAGTCAGGGCAACAGGAGGAAATCAGATGACGATCACGAAGAACAGGGATGCGGATACCCTGACCATTGCCCTGGAGGGGCGTTTGGACACCACCACCGCTCCGCTGCTGGAGGCGGAGGTGAAGCAGGGCCTGGATGGGGTCAAGCGGCTGGAGTTTGACTTCCATGCCTTGGAGTACATCTCGTCTGCCGGACTGCGGGTGCTGCTGGCCACCCAGAAGACCATGAACCGCCAGGGCAGCATGGTGATCCGGAACGTGAACCAGATCGTAATGGAGGTATTTGAAATCACGGGATTTGTGGACATCCTGTCGATTGAGTGAGAAGCGGGCAGAGCCCGCGGATCCGGAGCCGCCCGGCGTGCGCGCTGGTTCCGGCTGCGTGCCGGACGAAATCAGATCGCAAGAGCAACTTGAAACAAAGGAGGAGGGACATCCCGCCGCTGGAAGGCAAGCGGGGCTGCATGCCCCTGTAGCGTTATGAAAATGAACCTTCTGGAACAGACGGCCCAGGCGGCAAGGGGAGAGCCGGGGCTGGAGGATGTGGTTGTCCTGCACATCAACCACTGCATGGACAACACCTTCTGTTTCAACGACGTGCTGAAAAGCCTGTTCCGCCATGTGACACTGCTGACGCCCCCCTACAGCAATCAGGATATCCCGGAGGGATACTCCGGGCCCTGCTACCACGGCATGCAGAGGGACGGCCGCTACTGGCTGCGGAAAGACCGGAGGGAACTGGGACTGTCCAGCGGGCAGTTCCTGGAGGCAACCCTGCTGCTGTTGGAGGAGGCGTTCCGGCAGGAGCTGATCCCCCAGCTGCGCCAGGGGAAAAAACTGCTGATCATCGAGGACGGAGGCTATCACTTTGAAGCGCTATCCCGGGTCAGGCAGCTCTTCCCGGAGGTGGAGGACAAGATTATCGGCGTGGTGGAGCAGACCACCTCCGGCACCCGCAAGAGCATGAGCCGGCAGGGGTACCGGTATGCCTATCCCTGCGCCAGCATTGCCCGGTCGGACATCAAAATGCATGTGGAGTCCATCTTCATCGGCCAGCGGATTGTGGAGGAGCTGGGCCTGATGCTGTACGCGGCGGATGCCTTTTACTCCTTCCACTCCGTACTGCTGGTGGGCTATGGAATTGTGGGGCGCAGCTGCCGCATGGCGCTGGAGGGACACTTCTGCCAGCTGTCAGCTTACGATACGGATCCCAGGATCCTGCAGGTCGCGGAGCAGGACGGGCTGCGGGCCTATTGCGCTGCGGACCCGGAGATGTTTTCCCGGGACACCATTGTCATCGGCTGCGTGGGCCGGCCCTCCTTTGGAGAGCAGATGTTCCGCGCCTTCCTGGAGGGGCAGGGGAAGACGGTCTATCTGGCCAGCGGCTCCTCCAAAGATGTGGAGTTCTCCTATTTCCTGCGGTATCTGGACGGGGAAGAGGCACAGATTCCCGGCCTGGTGCTGGAGGGGCAGGAGACGTCGCAGTGGTACAGCTGCTACCGGTTCCGGTACGGCGGCGCGGAAAAGACCGTGTATCTTATGGCGGAGGGGAAACCGGTGAATTTTTACCGGGAGGGCGTGATCAGCCTGACCTACCGGGTGATCGATCTGGTGTTCACCGAAATGCTCCAGATGGCGCTGTATCTGTGCGCGCACCGGGACACGCACCCTCAGCTGTATGTGCTGGGCGAGGACAACCCCATTACCCGGGCCGTTTCCGAGCGGGATATGCTGGAGCTGTGGTTCCGGGAAAATCACTTCTGGCATCCGGAAAACGTGAAGGATTTTTTGCAGCCCCATCCTTTGGCCGATGAGCTGCGCAAGATTGCGTGGGAGAGAGAGAATGGAGAAAATCATTAAACGGACATTCTTTAAATTTTTCGGACCCACCCTGGTGGCCTCCCTGGCTCTGGCCGTGGTCTCCATGACGGATCTGATCGTGGCCGGTCAGCTGTTGGGCAGCAGCGCCTTTACGGCCATCAGTCTGGCCCTGCCTGTGACCATCTTCGTGCAGATCATTGCCGCGATTTTCGGCGGCGGGGCGGGGATTGTGCTCTCAAACCTCCTGGGCTGCGGGGAGCGGGAGCGCTGCAACCAGGTGTTCACCACCGCGCTGATTTCCGCTGTTGCCATCGGCGTGGCGGTGGCGGTGCTGGGCTCCCTCTTCCTGGAGCCGCTGCTTCTCCTGTTGGGCGGCCAGCCCGGAGAGAGTCTGGACAGCGCCCGCCAATACGTGGGAATTCTGCTGCTGGGCATGCCGTTTCTGATCCTGGCCCCGGTCCAGCTCACCTTCCTGCGCAATGACAGCAATCCCCGCTACTCCATGTTCTGCGTGCTGGCAGGCGGCGTGTGGAACCTGATTGCCAACATCTCCCTGGTGCTGCTGTTTCACCTGGGGATCGCCGGAATTGCCATCGGCACCGTGACGTCCCAGGTGCTCAGCTGCGTGCTGTCCGGACGGAAGCTCTACCGCAGGGACAGCAGCTTCCACCTGACCAGGAAGCAGGCGTGGACCCTCTCCGCTGTGGTGGAGATGGCCCGGCCCGGCCTGCCTGCCGCCATGATTTTCTTCTTCCAGGTGGTGCTCACGGTGGTGATCAACCACACCCTGGCGGTGACCGGCGGCGACAGCGCAGTGGCGGTTTACGCCGTGGTGAAGTACCTGATCACCTTCCTCTATGCCTTTTACGATGGAGTTACCGGCTCGATCCAGCCCATGCTGGGCGTCTACCGGGGGGAGGGGGAGACAGACAACCTGCGCCGCACGGTTTCCGTGTCCTTCCGGATCATGATCCTGATGTCGGTGATCATCACGGCGGCGCTGGAGCTGGGAGCTCCGCTGATCTGCTGGATTTTCGGCGTGGAGACGGAGATGTTGGGCATCACCATGACCGCCATCCGCATCCAGGCGCTGTTCTGCATCACGGCGGGAATCCTGGCATTTCTGGGCGCGGTTTACCGCTGCACCGGCCATGCGGCGGTGGCCATGGTCATCGCCGTGTGCAACAACCTGATCTTCCCGGTGTCCCTTATCCTGCTCCTGGCGCGGTTCACTCCCCTGGGCAGCAACAGCGTCTATTGGGGCCTGGTGCTCACCGATTACGCCACCCTGGTGGTGCTGTTTGCCGCGCTGCGCCTGGTGCGTAAGGAGGATGAGTCGCCGCTGCTGCTCATCCCCACCCAGGATATCCGGGACAAGGGGCCGGTCTATCAGGTGCTGATCCAGGATAAGTATGAGGATATCCCCAGAATCTCGGAAACGATTGACACCTTCTGCGAGGAAAATGGGATATCCATGAAGAAGCGATACTACATTTCCCTGTGTATGGAGGAATTGGTGGTCAACGTCATTCAGATGGGCTTCCACAAGGAGCGGGACAACTACATTGACATCCGGGTATCGGTGCTGCCGGATCAGCAGGTGGCCCTGCGCATCCGGGATGACGCGGTGGCCTTTGACCCCACCCAGTCCCATGAGGCCTCGCTGGGTGAGCTGATGGAGGGGTCCCACCAGGAGGACCACAACGAACTGGGACTGCTCCTGGTGAAAAAGGTGGCCAAATCCTATTCCTACAAGCGCACGGTGGGATTCAACGATTTTATGGTGGTCCTGTAACAGACCGGCGGGAAAGGAGCGGAAACATGAAGGAGATATTTACGGTATTCCGGAAGAAAAGCGCGTGGGGGCACATGGTGCTCAGCGCCGTGGTGTTTTTTGCCATCGCCCTGCCCTTCCGCAGTCTGCTGACCCTGCTGCCCGGGGTGACGGAGATCCGCCCGGCCAACATGGTGCCGCTGGTCTTCGGCATCCAGTTCGGCCCGGCGGCCGCCTGGGGCATTTCCATTGGAAATCTGATTTCCGATATTCTGTCCGGGTCCAATGCCTTTGTGTGTGCCACGGGGTTTGTGGTGAACTTCTTCTACACCTACATCCCCTATAAACTGTGGTATACCATCCGGCTGGGGAAGGAGCCCATCCGCCCGGTGCAGCTGCACACGGTGCTGGAGATTGTCAAGTACATTCTGGTGGTTCTCATCGACTCCTTTGTCACCACCGTGTCCCTGTCCCTGATTTTCGAGGCGGCGGGCTTCCAGTCCTTCTTCTCCTCCTTCCCACTGCTGTTCTTCAACAATTTTGACTTTGCCATCATTCTGGGCATTCCGGTGCTCTCCTTCTGGGACAAGACCCGGCTGCGCTCTGTGGTGCCGGAGTACCGGGAAAACACCAGGCTGCACTACATGGGCAAGTGGCTGAGCCTGCCGCTGTTTCTCATCGCCGCGATCGGCGTGGGCTATTTTATCTACTCCCTGCTTCTGGGGGGAGCGCTCAATCCGCCCCTCGCCCTGGGCTTCCTCTGTGTGGCCATTGCGGGGCTGCTGATCTATGCCTTCCGGCCCACGAAAAAGGTGGAGCCGCTGCCTCCCCGCCGGGACGGCGTGAAGATCTCCATCAAGGCAAAGGTGACCATCGGGTTCCTGCTGCTGACGCTGGTCTTCCTGATCCTCATGGCGGTGATGTCCTACACGGCCCTGAACGTGGGCGGCGAGCTGGAGTGGCTGGAGGTCTGGAACTATATCTACCTGGTGGTGGGCATCACCATCAACCTGCTTTACGGCATTGCCATTGTGTTCCTGTGGTACGTGGAGCGGAACATCACCACGCCGGTGGAGCGCCTTTCCTACCTGACGGAGCTGTACGCCCGGCAGGAGCATGACCATGACGAAGGCGTCGCCCAGCGGCTGCACCAGCTGGCGGACTCCATCCCCAAAGGGGACGAGATCGGCGCCCTGGCGGACTCCTTCCGGACCATGATGGATGAACTGGACAACTATATGGTGAACCTGGCGGCGGTGACTGCGGACAAGGAGCGTATCGCCACCGAGCTGAACGTGGCTACTCAGATCCAGGCCTCCATGCTGCCCTGTATTTTCCCGGCCTTCCCCGGCCGGGAGGAGTTTGACGTCTACGCCACCATGACTCCGGCCAAGGAGGTGGGCGGAGACTTCTATGACTTCTTCCTGGTGGATGACGATCATCTGGCGCTGGTGATCGCGGACGTGTCAGGAAAGGGCGTGCCGGCGGCCCTGTTCATGGTGATTGCCAAGACGCTGCTGAAAAACGCAGCCCAGACCGGCCTGTCCCCCAAGGAGGTGCTGGAGAAGGTCAACAACCAGCTGTGTGAGAACAACGAGGCGGAGATGTTTGTCACCGTCTGGCTGGGCATTTATGAAATATCCACGGGAAAGCTGACGGCGGCCAACGCGGGACATGAATATCCGGCAGTCCGCCACGAGAACGGGACCTTTGAACTGTACAAGGACAAGCACGGCTTCGTCCTGGCGGGCATGGAGGGCGCCCGGTATCGGGAGTATGAGCTGGAATTGCGGGCAGGGGACATGCTGTTCGTCTACACCGACGGCGTGACGGAGGCCACCGACGGGAAGAACACGCTGTACGGGACGCAGAGGATGCTGGAGGCCCTCAACCGCAGTGAGACGGCCGAACCGGAGGCGCTGCTCCGCAATATGAAGAAGGATATTGAACAGTTTGTGGGTGAGGCACCCCAGTTTGACGACATCACCATGCTGGCCTTGAAGGTGAAGACAGTCCGGTCCGGGGCCATGAAAGAGATCCGCATCTCGCCGCAGCTGGACAGAATCGGTGAGGTCACGGACTTTTTTGAGGAGTGTCTTGCCCAGAAGGACGCACCGGTGAAAGTGATGACGCAGATCAACATCGTGGTGGATGAGATTTTCTCCAACATCGCCCGCTACAGCGGCGCCACCTCTGTCTGCGTGGGCTGCCAGGTGGAGAAAGACTGCGTGGTGCTGCGCTTTGCCGATGACGGAAGCCCCTATGATCCCACAGAAAAGCCGGACCCGGACGTCACACTCTCGGCGGAAGAGCGGCAGATCGGCGGACTGGGCATCTTCATGGTGAAGAGGATGATGGATGAAGTCCACTATGAACACAGGGACGGATGCAACATCCTGACCATCTGCAAGCGCTGGTGATGCCTGTGCGGAAGCGGCGCGGCAAAGAAACGAAAAAAAGCAGGACACTCTGACCGGGGTCAGAGTGTCCTGTTATTTTCCCCAGCTCTTTTCCAGGGACCAGTTCAGACACGCCTGCCTGGCCCGGGCGAGGTTTTGCATGCTGATCGGCACCAGCGTGCCGTCGGCCATGAGGAAGTCGCGCTTCTGGATTCCGGAGACCTGGTCCAGATTGACCAGGAAGCTGCGGTGGCAGCGGAAGAATTGCTCGGAGCGGATTTCCGACTCCAGGGAGTCGATGCTTCTTCGGGTGGAGAAAACCCGGCCGTCCACATGGATCAGCGAGGTGTGCTGCCGCACTTCAATATAGGAAATGTCCCGCAGACGCACCTCAACAGATTCCCAGTCTGCATGGAAGGAGAGGGTTCGGATCTGGTTGTTCCGATTCTGAAGCAGCCAGTCCAGCGCACTGTTCACATCACCCTGGTTGAAAGGTTTGACCAGATAATCCATGATTTGAAGGTCATAGCCAATCAAACCATGCTCCCGGCTGGTAGTTGCGAAGATCAGAGCGCAGGCCGGATCCCGTTCCCGCACCTGCTTTGCCGCATCGATACCGGAAATCCCCGGCATGTAGATGTCCAAGAAGGCGACATCCCATTTACCTGGAGTCAGGCGGGACAACAGTTCGTCCCCGCTGGCAGCCGTGTCCAGAGTGAGCCGGATGTGGGAGGCATCGGCATAGCGCTGAACCATGCGGGCCAACGTGAAACGATCTTCTTCCAGGTCGTCGCATACCATAACTGAAAGTTCCATTTGAATTCACCCCTCGCTTTTCCCGGATCCGGACAGAAGAGCGTGCCTGCATGGTTCCAGCTGCCTGTCCGCGGATCGATGTGCCGGTCTGTTCCGGCAGGGCCCGGATGGGAAATCAGGCTTTGTTGAATTCCCACTGGGACAGACTCTCCTGAATCTCTTTGATCTGCTTGCGGCTGACCGGAATCACACGGCTGTCGTAGCGCAGGATCAGGTTTCCTCCGGTCATCTCGGCCACGGCGCCGAGATGGACCAGGAAACCCCGCTGGCAGCGCAGGAAGGGGGGAGAGGGCAGCAGCTCCCAGAGCTTTCCCAGGGGGAAACTGGCTCGCATCTGTCCGCCGGTGCAGTAGAGTATGGTCTCCCGCCCGTCCGCCTCGGCGCAGTACAGCTGACACAGGGGCAGCCGGATCCGGTCCCGGTGGAAGGGCAGGTCCAGCCACTGAAGGCCCTGACGCCAGAAGGGAAAACACAGGTCCATGGCCCGCCGGACCGCCTGGAAACCGGCTGAGGGGGGCAGAAATGTGACCGGATGCCACCGGTAGGCCTGAATGGCCAGCTGATGATCTGCGGAGACGATGATCAGGGCGATCTGCGGGGCCTGGACCAGATCGGCCATCTGGGTGTGGTCCACGCTGTCCGCGTCCAGGAAAAGAATTCCGGAGAAGGCGGACCACTGGTCCAGAAGACAGTCCCAATGGTCCAGATGCAGGCTGACGCAGGCGCCCTGGGACCAGTTGGTCAGGATCTGCCGGAGATGGTTCCACAGTTTGAGGTTTGTCGTCCAGACCGCGACGCAGGCGGAGGCAGACGGTAGTTGAGAGAATTCCATAGCTCGCCTTTCTGTGTCAGAAAAATGCGCTTTGACTGCAGCTGCGTGCTGATAGCGTCATTATTATATCCGAAAAGCGCGGAAACTGTCAATTTCCATAGCGCAGAAAAACGGCCCCCCGGAGAAAAGAATTTCGACGCACAAAGGGTACAACCCGGAGCGGCTCTGCTGGCACAGCAAAACCTCACCGGGTTGTCATGATCAGTTCTGTTCTGGGTTGTAGTAGTCCTGCATGGTCTGGATGAAGGGCTGGATGTAGGGATTTTTGTTCTCCCGCAGGTGGACTGTGTACAGTCCGGAATAGGTGTTCGGCAGCTCGAAGAGCTTGAACAGCGGACTGTCCAGTCCGCGCAGGAAGCGGTCGCAGATGAGCACCTCGTCGTTGTGCTGGAGCATGCTGGTCAGGCCGTGGGCGTTGATGCTGGCGTCCCCGAAGGTGGGCTCAAACCCGTGGGCCAGGCAAATGCGCCGGATGAAGGCGGCGTATTTCGGGTTCTCACTGTTGGAGATGAAGCGCTGGTTCCGCAGGTCGTCATAGGTGATGTGGTCCAGGCGGCTGAGGGGATTGCTGCGCAGAACGCATACCAGTTTGGGCACGGAGAGGATTTCCGTGAGGACAAACCGGCCGCTCATCCCCGCCGCGTCAAACTCCACTGTCACAGCCATGTCGCACAATCCGTCCTCCAGCGCCAGGTGCCACTTGGACATGGGAGCGTAGTGGAACATCAGGCTGACGTCGGGATAGGTCTCCCGCATGCGCTGGCTCAGGGCCGGCACGTCGCTGAGGTGTACGCCGGAGTCCACCATGCAGACAGACAGCGTAGCGCTGTCCTCCTCCCGCTGGGCGTAGACGATGGACAGGGAATGTTCGAAGGCGCCCACCAGGGGCTTCCACTGCTCGTAGAGGGTCTGGCCCCGGGCGGTGAGCTGGATGGGCCGGGACTCCCGGTTGAACAGGGAGAAGCCCAGTTCCTGCTCCAGCACGGAGATGCGCCGGCTCAGCGTGGACTGTTCCACATGCATGGCCTCCGCCGCCCTGGAAAAGCTTCGGGCCTCCGCTACAGCCAGAAACAACTTGATTTGAAACAGGCTGAAATCCAGTGAAGTTGGATGCATACAATGCCTCCTTTGTGGTGGGGGAAACAGAACCGGAATCAGGGGAAGAACAGGGCGATCAGATTGGCCCACAGGGGAATGGTGAATGCTGCGCAGAAGGTGGACAGCAGAACCGCCGCCGCCGCTTCAAACTGACTCTCCGGCGAGGGATCATACTGGATGGTAAAGGCGGCGATCAGGGAGGCCACCGGCAGGGCGGCAAACATGACCACCACCTGGGCCAGCTCCCGTTCCAGTCGGAAGAGCAGAGCCAGGGCTAGGAACAGAGCGGGGATCAGCAGGTTGCGCACCAGGGGCAGCCAGAGGTACTTGGGCCGGAGCAGCTTGCGGAACTCGTATTTCCCCAGGGAGATGCCGCACAGCACCATGCCCAGGGGAGAGGCGCAGGAGCCCAGGGAGTCGATGACACCGGCCACCGGGGTGGGGAGTTGAAACTGGGTGAGGTAGAGCACCAGACCCACAAACACCGCCACCACCGGGGGGGAGAACCAGCCCTTAAGCTTGTCCTTCAGGGTGCGCTCCTTCCGGGCCAGGCCGGGGGGAGAGAGCATGGGCTCGGCGGAGCTGTAGTAGATCATGCGGTAGGGGACCAGGAAGACCACGAAGTAGAACACGCCCTGGTCGCCGTAGAGGGCCTCGATGACGGGAATGCCCACGAAGGTAAAGTTGGTGTACATCATGCTGAAGCGCATGATCCGGCCCGAGGCGCTGCGGCCCATGAGATGGTAGGCGCCCTGGCCCAGGCCGAAGGTGATGGCCCACAGGATCAGGGCCAGGACCACCAGGGTACCGCAGTTTTTCAGCTCCTCCCAGGAGAAGGCCCCCATCATGGACTTTACAATCATGCAGGGCAGGGCCAGCTTCATGATGAAGGCGGTGAGCTGCTTGTCAAAGTCACCGGAGATGATGTGACTGCGGTAGGCGAACAGGCCGATGCACACCATCAGGATCAGCTCAATGGACAGTTTTGCGGCGGTCATAACGATGTTCCTTCTCTCAGAAAAATCTCAGGCTCAGGCCTTCCTCGGCTGGCTGGTGAGGCTCTTTTTCCAGTAGCCCCGCCGGCAGTAGAACCAGCCGATGGGCACCGAGCTGGCCGGGGCGATGGCACAGGCGATGAACACGCCGTAGACGCCCCAGAAGTGGTTGAAGAGGATGGCCAGCACCAGCCGGAAGATGATGCAGTTGACGAAGGAGTTCCACATGACGAACATCGTGTCCCCGCAGCCGGTGGCCAGGGTGTTGTAGGTGAAGAAACCGGCGTAGAAGAGCTGACCGATGATCTCGATGCGCAGGTTGATGACGGCCCAATGCTGCACCTGGGCGTCGGGGGTGAAGATGGTGACCAGGATGGGCGCCAGCAGCTCGGAGAGGAGGATGAGCACCGCGGCCATGGTCAGGGTGATCTTCATGCAGGTGCGCATGATCTGCCGGGAGCGGTCATAGAGCCCGGCACCCAGGTTCTGGGCGATCATGGTGGAGGCCGCGCCGGTCATGGCGGAGATGAACAGCTGGCAGAAGTCCTTGATCTTGTTGCTCACGCCGTTGGCGGCGGAGTAGATGACGGAAATGGCGCCGTAGCCGTTGATCAGATAGGCGACCACCAGCCAGGACACGCTGGCGATGGCCCACTGGAAGGCGGTGGGAAGACCCAGGCGGAGAATGGCCCGGACCCGTTCGCCCCTGGGTTTGAGGTACTTCAGGGTCACACCCAGATGCTCCCGATGCAGCAGGCAGAAGAACAGGGCGGCGAAGAAGGAGATGAACTGGGAGATGACGGTGGCCAGGGCTGCGCCTGCCACTCCCATATGGAAGCCTGCCACCAGCACCAGGTCCAGGACCACATTGGTGGCAGTGGAGGCGATGACGAAAATCAGGGGCATTTTGGAGTTGCCCACCGCCCGCAGCATGGCGGACAGGGCGTTGTAGCCGAAGATGGGCAGCAGGCCCACGGCGCAGATTTGCAGGTAGGCCGTGGCCTCATCCAGCGCCGGGGCCTGGAGCAGGATGAGCAGCTGCCGGGAAAAAATGGCGAACAGCACGGCGGTGACCGCACCCACCAGCACGGACAGGGTGAGCAGAGAGCCGGCTGACTGTTTTCTGGGTTCATCCTCATGATTGCCGAAGTACTGACCGATGAGAATGTTGCCGCCCAGGGTCAGGCCGATGGCGATCTGGGTCATGAGGTTCATGATCAGGCTGGAATTGTTGATGGCGGACTGGCCGGAGCTGCTGATGAAGTAGCCGGCGACGATGTAGTCCGCAATGGAATACAGGGACTGCAGAAGACTGGTGGCCACAAGGGGCAGGGAATACCGGATCAGCTGCCGGGTTACACTGCCGTGGGTCAGGTCGCGATCAATGGCGGAAGCCATAGGACAGGACTCCTTTGTCGGGAAAATGGTGTCTGGACAGGGAAAAAGGCAGAAGAAGAAACGGGGTGTGTTGCAGGACGCTGCAACACACCCCGTTGTCTGTGGAAGTCTGATTGCGGTCAGTCCTCGACCTCTTCGTAATCGAAGTCGTCCAGAGTGCGGGCGCCGTTTTTCTCGAACACGCCCGGAGTACCGCAGGCAGGGCACAGACCGAACTGCTCGCCGAAATACGCGATGAGATCCTCCGCGTATTT
Source organism: uncultured Oscillospiraceae bacterium (assembly GCA_944385435.1). Lineage (GTDB taxonomy): Bacteria > Bacillota > Clostridia > Oscillospirales > Oscillospiraceae > Enterenecus. The sequence goes on along the minus strand of CALWXG010000014.1, from coordinate 11,184 downwards.
GAACTTCTTGCCGCAGTTCGGGCAGTGGTAGTACATCAGGTTGACGCCCCAGCTCATGACAATCTTACTTCTTCAGGCCGAGAATCTCACGGGCCTCATCGGGAGTGGCGACCTCGCGGCCATACTCCTTGATGACGCGGACGGCGCGCTCAACGAACTGACGGTTGCTGTCGGCCAGAACGCCCTTGGAGTACATGACGTTGTCCTCCATGCCCACGCGGATGTTGCCGCCCAGGGCCACGGCGCCGTACAGCATCTCCATGGCGGAGTGGCCCACGCCGAAGCAGCTCCAGGTGGAGCCGGGGCACAGGGACTCCATGGTCTCCTTCATGAAGATCAGGTTCTTCATGGAGCCGGGGATGCCGTTGGCGCAGCCCATGCAGAACTGGAAGTGCAGGGGGGCCTTCAGCACGCCCTTCTTCAGGTAGTAAGCGGCGTTGGCGATCATGCCGGGGTCAAAAGCCTCGATCTCGGGCTTGACGCCCCACTCCTGCATGTTGGCGCCCAGCTCCTCCAGGAACTTGGGGGGGTTCAGGAACAGGGAGGTGTGCAGCCAGTTCATGGAGCCGCAGTCATAGGAGCCCATCTCGGGGTGCAGTTCCTTCAGGTGGATCTGACGGGTCTCGTCGGTGGCGTTCAGATCGCCGGAGGTGGTCATGTTGATGATGATGTCGCAGTCGGGGTGATTCTTGCGCAGCAGCTCCACGGTCTCACGGAACTTCTCCTTGTCCATGGTGCCGTTGCCGTTCTCGTCGCGCATATGCAGGTGGGCCATGGCGGCGCCGGCCTTCCAGCAATCGTAAACGTCCTCGGCGATCTCAGCGGGGGTCATGGGGACGTTGGGGTTGTTCTCCTTCTTGGGCCAAGCGCCGGTGGTAGCCACGGTGATGATGCACTTGTTCTTCAAATTAGCCATGGTAAACAGTCCTTTCAAATGAATAGAGTTGGAATGCGGGGGCGCGGCGGACGCGCCCCCGCATTCCTGTGAGAGACCAGAGAAAGTGTCTTACTTCTTGTTGCGGTTGAACAGCTTCTGCATGTAAGCCAGGCCGCTCTCGCCGTTGCCCTCGGCCTCACCGTAACCGGTGCCGCCGTACTTATAGGTGCGGGTGGGAACGCCCTTCACCAGCAGGTCCTCGTCGATCTCGGCGCTGCAGCGGGCCATGGAGCCGTCGCCCATGTACCAGCGCAGGGGGAAGCAGTTGAAGCGGAACCACACGCCGGCAGGGATCTTGTCCAGGTCGCCGCCCAGGTTCTCAACGCCCACGATGCCGTGGCCGAGCATTTCCTTGTGGCAGGGCTCCCAGGTGCCCCAGACGCCGATGGCCTCCAGGTCGCCGTACAGCTCATCATAGGCCTCCTGGCCGAAGATGCGGATGTACTCTTCCTTATCGAACTTGGCATAGGCCTCCTCGCCGAACAGCTCCTTGTACTCCTCGGTGATGGGACGGCCGGTGGCGCCCAGCAGGTTCATGCGGGTCATGCCGTTGTTGCCCATAGCGGTGTGCAGGGGGTGATCCAGAGCCTGGCCGTCCATGGCCACGCACTTGACCTTGTTCTTGACGAACCACTTACCAGCCTCAACACCGGTGCCGGCGGCATAGTGATAGTAGGCCTTGGAGTCGTCGAACAGACGGTGCATACCGGTGTTCAGGCACAGAACCTTGCCCTCCAGGTCAGCCTGGTTGACGCCGTACTTCTCGCAGGCGGCATCCAGGTGCTTGTCGGTGATCAGGCCCCAGGGCTCGATGTCGATCTTCAGAACGACAGCGGTGCCGGTGTAGGCGTCGATGGGCATCTCATCGGAGTAACGGGCGCGGCGGCCGTCGAACTCATACTCCATGACGTGACGGGGAGCGTCGCAGTGAGTGCCGGTGTGCATGGTGCAGGTGATGCGCTGGGTCAGCACGCCGCCCTTGGCCATGGAGTGAGCGCCCACGATGTCGGGCTTATCGAAGTAAGGCCAACGGGGGATCTCAGCGCCGAAGGGGTGGGTCAGGTCAACAAAAACAGTCTTGCCCATTTTAATTACCTCCAATTAAAGTAAATTCATAAGGTGAATGGGGTTATGCGCAGCGCGGCACAGCCGCGCGGGCAAACGGATAAACGATCGATCAGGCCTGCTTCTTCTTCTGGTTGGCGATGTAATCGATCAGGTACTCACGCAGACCGGTGTTGGAAGCCTCGATCTGCTCGGGGGTCCACTCCTGCCAGCCCTTGCCGGTCTTGAAGCCGTTGTCGCCCCGGTCCAGCATCTCCTGCAGGCACTTGGAGGGCTCGTGGTTGTCGGCCAGGTGGGGCAGAATGTAGTCGTGGATGTTCTTGGTCAGCTGGATGCTCACCAGGTCGGAGTTCTCCATGGGGCCCATCACCGGCCAGCGCAGGCCGGGACCATACTTACAGGCGTCGTCCACGGTCTTGGCATCGGCGATGCCGTTCTCCACCATGTAGAAAGCCTCACGCCACAGGGCGTGCTGCAGACGGTTGGCCACGAAGCCGGGCACGTCCTTCTTGCAGTACACGGGCTTCTTGCCGCAGCTGGTCATCAGCTCCATGGTCTCGTCGATGACCCACTCTTCGGTCTTGTCGGACTTGATGACCTCCACCAGGGGGATCAGGTGACCGGGGTTCCAGAAGTGGGCGCCCACCACGCGCTCGGGGTGCTTGCACTTGGAGCCGATCTCGGTGGAGCTCATGACGGAGGAGTTGGTGGCCAGGATGCACTTCTCGGAGCAGTAGTTCTCGATGGTGCACAGCAGCTGCTGCTTGGTCTCCATGACCTCGGGGAAGCACTCGATGACGAAGTCGGCGTCGGAGTAGGCCTTGGCGTCGTCGGTCTCGAAGTGGATGCGGCTCATGATGTCCTTCTTCTCCTGCTCAGTGGCAGCGCCCCGGGCGATCATGATGTCCAGGTTGTTCTCGATGGGCTGCCAGCGGTCGTCCTTCAGAGAACGGGTCTTCAGAGTGACGTGCAGGTCGGGGTTGGAGGCAAAGACCTGGGCAAGGGCGTTGCCCATCATGCCGGCGCCCACAACTACAACATTCTTAATGTTCATTGTCGTGTTCTCCTTTTCCAATCGGACTGAATTAGACAGTCAGGTAGCCGCCGGAGCAGTCGCAGTTGCTGCCGGTGATGAAGTCGGAAGCGGCGGAGGACAGGAACAGAGCGAAGCCAACGAAGTCGGCGGGCTCGCCCAGACGGCCGATGGGCTCGCGGTTCAGGAAGTTCTTGTACACGGCGGAGTCGGGATCGAACATCCACTCGGTCAGGTCGGAACGGAACACGGTGGGGCAGATGGAGTTGACGTTGATGTGGTATTTGGCGCTCAGGTCGCAGGCCAGGCAGGAGACCATCAGGTCAGCGCCGCCCTTGGAGGTGCAGTAACCGGTGTAGCCGGCCATGCCGCGCTTGGAGCGCTGGGAGGTCACGATGACCATCTTGCCGCGCTTGGTGTTGTCGGCCTCGTACTGAGCCACCATCTGGTGAGCCACATACTTCGTCACGATGTAGACGGACTTACAGTCGGCGTCCATGATCTTCTGCCAGTCAGCAACGGACTGATCCAGAACGTTCTGAGGCTTGTTGTAGCCATGAGCGATGGCCAGGATGTCAACGGCACCGTACTTAGCCACACAGGCCTTGACCAGAGCGTCAACCTGCTCTTCCACGGCGGGGTCAGCGGCATAGTAAGCGCAGTCGATGCCCTCGGCCTTGAACTCGTCTTCCAGAGCCTGCAGCTTCTTGTCGTTGCGGCCGGTCATGAAGACCTTGGCGCCGGCATAGCCGTAGGCCTTGGCCAGAACGCAGCCCAGAGCGCCGGTGGCGCCGGTGACCAGGGCAACCTTGCCCTCCACGGAGAACATATTGTTGACAAAGCTCTTCTCAACAGGGACCATGGTAAATTCCTCCTAAATATATGTGTTTGCAATCATTGAAAGTCAGATTCTGTAGAGTGCGGGAAATCAGGCGTCAGGATAGTTGATGATGACCAGCATCTTGGCGGGCTTGTCGCTCTCGTTCTTCAGGCCGCGGCCCTCGTTGGGCGGGAAGCTGATGGATTCCATGGGATGAATCACATACTTATTGCCGTCCTTATCGGTGACGGTCATCTCGCCCTCCAGCACGAAGTAAACCTTCTCCAGGGGGTTGTCCTCGTAGGCCCACACAGCGCCGCCGCCGGGCTCGAACTCGGAAACGCCGATCCAGAACTTGGTGGCGCCGGTCTCGTTCTTGCCGTGATAGCGCTTGCAGGTCACGCCGAAGTGACCGGCTGCCTCATAAGGCTGGAGGTCCGCAGGGGTTCTCTTGATCATGATGAATCGTCCTTTCTTGATGTGAGTTTGGCATGCCTGTCAACCAGGCTTTCACTCTGCTTATATAATAGAATTCTTTTGCGGAATATGCAATACCGACTATCTGGTAAGTGACCTACCCGGAGGTGTCTACTTACCAAAAAGTAAGTGTCATTTTTTGTTATATAACACCAAGAAATTGCGGTATCCATTAGCGGAAATTACTATATGATATATGAAATGTGCACAAGAAAAAGGCGAAAACTTCTACTTCTGTTGGAACTGCACGGCGCCGTGGTCAAACCGAAGGGTTGAAAGGGGAGGAAAAGTATGATATAATTCCCCCACAGATTTGCCGGAAATGGGCCGAAAGGTCAAATTCCGAAACAAAAAGGGGGAAAACGAATGGGAGCATCGGACGGGAAACAGGCGATGAATCCTTACCACTATATCAGGCAGTGCATCGGCGGGAAATGGAAGATGACGATTCTGCATGAAATCGACACCTTCGGATCGATCCGATTCAACTATGCGGTGCGGGTGTTTCCTCTGTCGGAAAAGGTGCTCAGCCAGCAGCTTAAGGAGCTGGTGGACGACGGGCTGGTCAAGCGCATCGCCTACGATGTGGTGCCGCCCAAGGTCTCCTATGAGCTGACGGATGCGGGCAAGCGTTTGATGCCGGCGCTGGACGCGCTGTACATCTGGAGCGTGCGCCGGATGGACGAGCTGGACATGCCCATTGACCCGGACGCCTTTGTGGTGCACAAGTCCAAAAAATATATGGACGCGCTGCAGGACGTGATGGAGAACTACGAGGTGCCCGCCGGTGAGGTGCGGGACTACAAATCCAAGGATTGAGGAAGGAGCCTGACTGCCATGAATCCGGTTATTGAGACCATTCTGACCCGCCGCGCCGTGCGGAAATATGAGAAACAGCCGGTACCCCGGGAATTGCTGGAGCAGATTGTGGACTGCGGCCGCTATGCGCCCAGCGCCATGGGGCTGCAGACCTGGCACTTCACTGTGGTGACGGACCGGAAGGTGCTGGACCGGATTTCCGAGGCCAACGCCAAGCTGGTTGCTTCGGATCCCAATGTGCCCGCCACGCTGAAGGAGGAGGCGGCCTCCGGCCGGTTTGACAGTTTCCGGGGCGCGCCCTGCGCCGTGCTCATGTCCGGTGAGCCCGGACGCAAATTCGCGGACGTGGACTGCGCCAACGCGGTGGAGAACATGGCGCTGGCTGCGGAGAGCCTGGGGCTGAACACCTGCTACATTGCCTCCTTTGTGCCCTGCCTGCTGGGCGAGCAGGGGGCGCAGCTGCGTCGGGAACTGGGAATTCCGGAGGGATATACCCCCAACCTGGCGCTGGCCATCGGCTACGGCGCAGACGCACCCACTCCGGCGCCCCGCCGGGAGGGCTGTGTCAACTGGGTGGAGTGAGCCGTCCGGGAGCCGGGACAAGGAAATACACGCGCCGCCGGACCGGGAAAGACGGGGTCGGCGGTGCTTTTTTGCCTGTTTTCAGGCGAGGAGAGGAGAGAGAAGGCCATGACGGTGATTTTCGGTGCGCGGGGCGGGGACGGCAGAGCTCTGTCCCGGCCGCTGCTGCGCCGGGCGGTGCAGCTGGCCTGGGGTTGGGAGGAAGTGCCGGAACTGATGTGCAGCCCCCGGGGCAAGCCCTATTTTTCCGGCTGGGCGGACCGATGGCTGTCCCTGTCCCACAGCGGCGGTCTCGCCCTGTGCGCCCTGTCTGACGCGGGCAGGGTGGGGGTGGATATCGAGCTGGTGCGCCCCCATCGCCCGGGTCTGCCCGCGTTTGCCCTCAGCGGGGAGGAGCTGGCCTGCTTTGACGGCAGCTGGGAGGACTTCACCCGCCTGTGGACGCGGAAGGAGAGCTGGTGCAAGAAGGAGGATCTCCCCCTCTACCCGCCCCGCCGGGTGGAGAGACCGGAGGGCTGTTTCCAGCGGGACTATGCGGGAATAGACTGGAGGGCCTGCGTGTGCTGTGAGGACACTCCGCCGGAGGAGATCTGCTGGCTGAGCCCGGAAGAGGTGGAGGGAGCAGTCGGCGTCCGGGAGAGAGAAACTTAGGCAGCTTAACTTAAACTCCCGGATATATGTTGTCACTACATCCGGGAAGAGATAGGTGCCTGAAGGGAAAAGCCTGGAATGATTGACCCTTTATTTTTACGCCTGGTATGGTATACTATAATCGAAAGGTGGTGCGGAATATGGAGCGAAAAGATCTGATGGAACTTGCCGCAAAGGCTGCCGATATCATTGGGGATCCTTTGGACGCAGTGATTCTATATGGTTCCTATGCCCGCGGGACCCAGGAGGCAGACTCCGACGTGGATATCGCCCTAATCCTGAACAGCAAAGTCGATACCCAAACACTGGATCGCCTTCAAGATTTTTTGACTGATATGGATCTGAAGTATAACAAATTGTTCTCTATAGTGGATATTGATGCAGAGCGTTTTGCCAGGCTTCAGAATGTTCTGCCATTTTATCAAAATATCCAGACAGAGGGGGTAGTGTTGTGGAAGACCGCCTGAGACGGGAACTTTCGGACTAGCGCATGAAACGTGCTCAGGAGACATTGGCTGATGCAAAGGCATTGTTGGCCGAAGGGCGGGTTGAGTCTTCGGTCAACCGTTCCTATTATGCGATCTTCCACGGGCTCCGGGCGGTAACAGCGCTGGACGGATTTGACTCATCTAAGCACTCCGGTATCATCGCTCACTTTAACCAGATATATGTAAAGGCGGGGGTTTTCGACAAGGAGATTTCCAAACTGATCCGCATTGCGTTCAACACTCGCGAGAAGGCAGATTACGATGATTTCGCAGAGATCACAGAGCAGATGGCAATAGATCAGGCAGCAGCTGCAGAAAGAGTCCTTGCTGCCATACAGAGATACCTGGTGGGTGAACGTTGACCCACATTCCGTCCCAGGGAAAATAGGGGAAGAGGATACCCCTACTATGACCAAATTCAACAGTTTCGCTTGATCGAATACATTCATGAGCGCAGTCTTTCAGGACATTGGCTGTACACAGTTCCTGATCCGCACATTGCTGCAGGATGAGGATTTGAGCGTCACCAAGGTGGAAACGCAGAACTCGTTCAAGAATTTGCGTGGCCGGTCGGTACGGCTGGATATCACCGCACAGGATAAGAAAGGCAAAATCTATGAACATTGAAGTTCAGCCCAAAGATGCCGGTGCGCTACCCATGCGGGCGCGCATCGCTTTTGCAGTGCGTTTGGCATGGGCAATAACTTGGAGGTGAAAGTCCACTACAGATATGGCAGAAGGAACTGTTAGCCAAAGGCAAGGGTGTCCATCGTGAGATGGAATCTGAAGGAAGCCGGATGTGGAGGCTGCGAAGTGCCGAAACGGGCAAACTCCCGGTCCGACGGACAGAAATCGCATATAAGGCAATGCAGGTCGGACAGGTCTGCCTCACAAGACCAAAGTCCAATACTGCCCGAACCTTGTATTGTAGATGAGGCAGATTTATCCGAATGCCTACTATAACTACCGGAAATACCGGAATATTATACTCAAAAAGCAGACGTACAGGAGAAGATAAATATCTCCCCAATTAAGCCTGCAAATTCGGATAGGGCTCTTTCGGTCATACCCTTTTGACGCCTTAATCATATGATGACGAAGCAAAGAAAGCGGAGAATTTAGGACAACTGGGGCTTGAAACGGAATGTTAATGAGAAAAGAGAATTGTGGACAGAGAAACTTAAAGCCGGCTTAAGAGAAACTTAAGGGAATCCTCCGGGAAAGCTAAGAAATCCAGTTTATAATCCAACTCAAGACCGGATCGCGCAGCCGCCGCGCCGGAATGAGGAGGATGAGCCGTGGAGATTCTGATACTTACCGGGAAATTTGGCATGGGCCACTGGTCTGCCTCCCAGTCCCTGGCCGGACAGCTGGAGGCGGAAGGACACAAGGCGGTCCTGGTGGATTTCTTTGACTATGCCCTGCCGGAGCTGGCTCCCTCCATGTATTGGGGCTTCAGCTTTCTGGTGACCCACATGGGCGGGCTGTACAATGCCTATCACCGCCTGACCAGAAATGTGGACAATGAGGTGCCCATGGTCAGCCTGCTCCGGTGCAGGCTGGGCGAACTGTTGGGCACAGTCCGCCCGGATGTGATCCTGTCCACCCATCCGGTGTGCTCCTGCGTGGTATCCCGGTACAAGCGGGACGAGGGGGGCCGCGTACCCCTGATCACCTGCATCACCGATGTGACCAGCCACAGCGAGTGGATTCACCCGGGCACGGACTGCTATCTGGTGCCCTCCCCCAACGTGCGGGCGGCGCTGATGGCCAAGGGTGTGGATCCGGAGCGAATCCTGGTCAGCGGCATCCCCGTCAAGGCGGACTTCGGCCGGGCGGCCCGCAGCCAGGAGGGGCCCCGGGAGCTGCTCATCATGGGCGGCGGCCTGGGCCTGATGCCCCGGAACAACTCCTTCTACGAGGCGCTCAATGGTCTGGAGGGGGTACATACCACCATTCTCACCGGGAAGAATGACCGGCTGTACCGCCGGCTGGCCGGGAGATACGAACAGATTGAAGCGGTGCCCTTCACCGACCGGGTGCCGGAATACATGGGCCGGGCGCACCTGATGCTGTCCAAGCCGGGGGGCATTACCACCTTCGAGGCCATTGCGGCCCGGCTGCCCATGCTGGCCTGGGAGCCGTTCCTGGAACAGGAGCGGGAAAACGCCCGGTTCCTGGTCAGCCACGGCATGGCCCGGGTGGCGGCCATGGAGGAAGAGGCCTGTCTGGCGGCCATCCGGGAGACCATTTACGACCGGGAGCTGCTGGCCGGTATGGAACGGGCCATGGAGAAGATGGCGGCGGAGCTGTGCCGGAATGCGGCCTGCGCCGTGGTGAGCGCACTGGAACGGGAGGCGGTATGCGCGTGAAGAAACGCAATCTGATCTGCGTGGCGGGGATGGCCGCCCTGCTGGCGTGGACGGTATACACCATATTGAAGGGGCAGACGCCGGAGGAGCTGGCCCGGGCCATCCTCGGCGCGGACGGGCGGTTCCTGGTGCTGGGCGCCGGAGTGATGGCCCTGTTCCTGGGCTTTGAGGCCAAGGCCACCCACAGCATCCTGCGGGCACTGGGCAGTCCGCAGCCCTTCCGGAGATGTTATTTTTACTCCGCCACCGGATTCTTTTTCAGCAACATCACCCCATCGGCCACCGGGGGACAGCCCGCCCAGGTGTACTACATGAACCGGGACGGTGTGAGCGTGGCCAACGGCACCATTGACATGCTGCTGGTCACCATCGGCTACCACACCGCCATCCTCACCTATGGAGTGCTGGCCCTGTGCACCGGCGGCGGCCTCACCGAGCAGCTGGGCGGACAGGTGGGCTTTCTGCTGGGGGTGGGGTTCACCGTGTTCGTGGTGCTCAACGTTGCGATGATTCTCTTCCTTTTCCTGCCCAACCCGGCCCGGAGGCTGTGCCGGTTCGGGATCCGTCTGGCCGTGAGGGCCCGGCCCTCCCTGGACCGGGAAAAGTGGGAGGAAAAGCTGGACAACTACATCAGCGGCTACCGCCAGGGCGCGGTGGTCATCCGCAAGACCCCCGGTCTGCTGCCCAAGGTGTATCTGCTCAGCCTGGGGCAGCTGGGGTGCAGCTACCTCATTCCCTATCTGGTCTATCTGTCCTTCGGCCTGGAAGGCGCCTCCCTGTGGCAGATGTTCTCCCTGCAGGTGCTGTGTTCGCTCTCGGTGGGCTATCTGCCCCTGCCCGGCGCCGCCGGAGCGGCGGAGAACGTATTCCTCCGGGGCTTCCGGACGATGTTCGGCACGGCCCTGGTGGCGCCGGCCATGATTCTCACCCGGACGGTGAGCTGCTATCTGGTGTTGCTAGCCACCGGAGCGGTCACTGGGGTGGGCCACCTGTGCCGGCACAGGGACCGCCCGGCACGGGAAGAGCCGGCAGGCGGGGAGAAGCAGGCCGCCTGAATTTCTTTGATTTCATGGAAAACCCGGTACCGCTCGCAAAGGAACGGTACCGGGTTTGTACGTTGTATGGGAGAAAATTCAGTTTTTCAGGCTGTGCATGGGCGCCGGGATGCGGCCGCCCCGGGCCACGAACTCCTCGGCGGAGCCGGTGTGGCAGGGCATCACGGGGGCGGAGCCCAGCAGGCCGCCGAACTCCACCGTGTCCCCAACTTTCTTGCCGGGGGCGGGGATGATGCGCACGGCGGTGGTCTTGGTGTTCACCATGCCGATGGCCGCCTCGTCGGCGATGATGGCGGAGATGGTGGCGGCGGAGGTGTCCCCGGGCACGGCGATCATGTCCAGGCCCACGGAGCACACGCAGGTCATGGCCTCCAGTTTGTCCAGGGAGAGGGCGCCGGACTGGGCGGCGGCGATCATGCCCTCGTCCTCGCTCACCGGGATGAAGGCGCCGGACAGGCCGCCCACGCTGGAGCTGGCCATGACGCCGCCCTTCTTTACCGCATCATTCAGGAGGGCCAGGGCGGCGGTGGTGCCGTGGGTGCCGCACACCTCCAGGCCCATCTCCTCCAGAATCCGGGCCACGCTGTCGCCCACGGCGGGGGTGGGGGCTAGGGACAGGTCCACGATGCCGAAGGGCACGTTCAGCCGGGCGCTGGCCTCCCGGGCCACCAGCTGGCCCATACGGGTGACCTGGAAGGCGGTCTTCTTGATGGTCTCGGCCACCACGTCAAAGGGTTGCCCCTTCACGGACTGGAGGGCGTGGTACACCACGCCGGGGCCGGACACGCCCACGTTGATGACCCGCTCGGCCTCTCCCACGCCGTGGAAGGCGCCGGCCATAAAGGGGTTGTCCTCCACGGCGTTGCAGAACACCACCAGCTTGGC
>CALWXG010000013.1 GCA_944385435.1 uncultured Oscillospiraceae bacterium | reverse complement strand
GGCGGCGGGAGCAGTTGCGACTCTGGAGAAGACGGAATTGCAGAAATTGCGGAAAATGAAGTTTGGTCTTGCGTTTTTGCGGGCATTGCGGTATAATCTTCTTCGCACCTGCCGGTGTGTTGGAATTGGTAGACGAGGTGGATTCAAAATCCATTGCCAGCGATGGCGTGCGGGTTCGAGTCCCGCCACCGGCACCATCGTCGGAGCAAGCTTTGTATCGCTTGCTCCGACTTATTTTATAAGTCAGAGCGCGCTCATGCCGCTGCTCCTCCTCTCCAAATCGAACCCGCTGCGCTGGGCTTTGATTTGGTTTTTTTGACGGAAACCACAAGTTCTGTATCGCCATGCGCACCAAAAAATACTGCAAACTAAATTCAAGGCAATTTCTCACTGGTGAGATTGTAGTCAGGATGGAATGCGGAAGTGGGGCTGCGGTCGCATCAGAAGCCTCCGCCATCCCGGAAGTAGGAAGTAGAATGTCGGGATCTCGCAAATTTCCAGAATGAGGTCAACAGGGCCCCCGCCGGTTCCGGCGGGGGCCCTGCTTTAGGATGCTTGGAGGGGGGGAATAGGAGTACCGGCAAGACTCGACACTCGGGAATAGGGAAGGAGAGCTTATATCAGCCAGGCCGGAACATACCAGTTCTTCTTATCAACAGGAATCAGATCAGCCGGCATGCAAACCACAGCTCCTGTCCCCATTTTGACTTTCAGATGAGCGGTCCCGGAAAAAACATCCTCTTCCCTGGGTTCTTGCTCGATGGGATCAAGAACGGAAAAATTTTTGACGGCATTTTTAGGCGCGGAGCTCTTCTTGATCTCGATGGGAGTTACCGTGCCATCCTGATACATGATGACATCGATCTCTTTTTTATTGCTGTCCCGGTAAAAGTATAATGGCGGTTTTTGACCTGTGCTCAGGTAGCTTTTATAGATTTCGGATACAACCCAGGTCTCAAAGAATGCTCCGCTCATGGCACCGGCTTCTAACGTTTCAGCACTGCTCCATCTGGTCAGGTGCGCACAAAGGCCGGTGTCCAGGAAATACATTCTGGGGGCTTTGATGACGCGCTTGAGCGCGTTGTTGGAATAGGGCTGAATGAGCGCGCCGATACCAGACGACACCAGAACAGATAACCAATGCTTTGCGGTAGGTGCAGAGACTCCAACTTCATTTGCGAGAGTTTCGTAATTGACATTGGTGGCTGTTCTGGCGGCAACCACACTCATAAAGTCCAGAAAAGCGGTTTCGTCTGCGACCTTGGACAAATCTTTGATATCACGACTGATGTATGTCTCCAGGTAAGATTCATAATATTGAGCTCGATCCACATCAGGATTTTCATAAAGACGGGGCATAGATCCCTTGAAGATCCTCTCGTAAATTTCGGATAAATTCATGGGGGGAACTTGCGCCATTCGCTGTGTGAGCTCTGGAATATCAACGCGGAAAGGCGGGAAATGGACGCCTCTGATCTCGTCGTTGCTCAAGCCCAGCATTTGAACGATACCAGCACGACCGGCCAGTGATTCCGTAACACGTTTCATCATACGGAACGTTTGAGAACCTGTAAGCCAAAAGTCCCCGCAACGCTTTTCCCGGTCTACATACACTTTAATGTAGTCAAAAAGTTCGGGAGCATACTGCACCTCGTCAATCAGAACAGGGGGAGCATACCGCTGGATGAATAGTTCGGGGTCATGTTTGGCGAAGGCCCGAATGGTAGGATTATCTAAGGAAACGATTTTGCGATCCGTTTCGGCCATTTTTGTCAATAGCGTGGTTTTGCCGACCTGGCGTGGTCCTGTTACAATCAATACCGGAAAAGTTTCGCTGATCTTCTTTATCACCGGCTCGATGGTTCTTGCGTAATACATGGCGCACCTCCTCGATCATTCTTAGTTTATGCGGCACAGATATTTTTATGCAAATCCAAAGTGACATTTTGGATTTGCATAAATTTCTGGTTCTCAGGACCGTCGTTGAAAGGAACATGATTGGAGTTGCCGGAAATGATGAGTGAGTAGAGGGGGGCGCCGCCTCTTAAGAATCAAATTTTTGAAGCGTGAAGTTATCGGCCAGATATGAAAACACTAATTTCCCAAACGGCGTGATAAAGCGCCCCGAATCCAAACCGCGAGGAGAAAGTCGCCAAGAAAAAACAGGCAAGGCAATCACCAAATCGTCGGATTGCCTTGCCTGTTTCTATATTTAGTCAGCGGTTTGCGCTGCAATTTTTATAGGCTCAATCACAAAATCTGTGGGATAGGACATCTGAAAGCCCTGCAGGAAGGGAGTCTCAAAAAACGGAAGATTGCGCAAAAGACAGTTGCTCATCGGTGCCAATTCAGGTATAATCCAAGACAGAGGATCTCCTTTTGATTGGGCTTGTTACATCCGGCAAGATGCATTCCCCCCATGATAACGGAAGATTCTTTTTTACTATTTTTGCTTCTCCTGTGCGAATCCGAATACTGCACCGTTTCCTGTGCGCGAAAGCCAATATAATGTGCCCGCGTGAGGAGACCTACCCTTTAGATGCTCGAATCATCTATCTTTTTTCGCGGGACAACAATATGCCGAAACACCATAATTCCATAGTTAGGGCACACTAAAATGCGTTAATCATGAGGAGAAAGAATAATATGATCACATTTGATTGTAGAAAGCAACTCTTTCATCTTGCCACTCCGCATTCCAGCTATTTGATTGGTCTGCACAGCGGAAAATACGTCACCCACCTCTATTGGGGCAGACGACTGACGGATATCCCGTCCGGCAGCCTGTACACCCCTGGAAACCTCGCCTTCTCACCCAATCCAGATCCACGAAATCCAAGCTACTCTCTGGACACTATGCCCCAGGAGTACCCCTTTGCTTTCCGCACTGATTATCGTATACCTGCCTATGAAGTGGAGACTGCGGAGGGCTGCTTTGCCGGAGAACTGCAGTACGAGCGCCATGAAATTCTGACGGGCAAGCCGCCTCTACCCGGTCTGCCCGCCACCTATGTTGAGAACCATGAGGAGGCGCAGACCCTGCTGCTCCACTGCCGGGATCAGATCAGCGGGCTATGCATTGTCCTGTCTTACACCGTGTTTAACAGCCTTGATGCCATCGCCCGCAGCGTACGCTTCGTCAATGACAGTGGACGGCAGGTTGTCCTCCGGCGTGCCCTGTCCGCCAGTGTGGATTTACCGGCGGCGAAGTACGAGATGATAACCCTGCCTGGGGCATGGGGCCGGGAGCGACATGTACAGCGCACGGAACTCTTCCAAGGAACCTGCTCAATTGAGAGCAGGCGGGGGGCCAGCAGTCACCAGCAGAATCCCTTCCTGGCTCTGGTCACGCCAGAAACCGGAGAGGAGCATGGGGATGCCTTCGGCTTCAGTTTGGTCTATAGCGGGAATTTTCTCGCCGGGGCAGAAACCGATCAGTTGGGTAGCGTACGGATCTTCCTGGGCGTAAATCCAAACACCTTCTCTTGGGGCCTGGTGAGCGGCGATTCCTTTCAGACGCCGGAGGCAGTTCTGGTGTACAGCGCACATGGCTTGGGCGGTATGTCCCGTATTTATCATCGCCTGTACCGCACCCGTCTCTGCCGGGGGAGATACCGCGATACTCCTCGCCCCGTTCTCATCAATAACTGGGAGGCTACCTATTTTCAGTTCACTCAGGATAAACTTATCTCTATTGCAAATCAGGCAAAGAAGCTTGGTATGGAGCTGATGGTTTTGGATGACGGCTGGTTTGGCCACCGTGATGATGACACATCTTCTCTGGGAGACTGGGTTCCGTATCGAAAGAAACTGCCGGAAGGACTTGATGGGCTCGCCCGTCAGGTTACTGCAGTAGGACTGCATTTTGGTCTGTGGATGGAGCCGGAGATGGTGAGCGCGGACAGCAATCTCTTCCGCACTCACCCCGATTGGGTTATTCAGATTCCGGAAAAGTGCCGCAGCGAGGGTCGCAACCAGCTGATTTTGGATTTGTCCCGTGACGAGGTGTGTAATTATATCATCAACACTGTGTCTAATGTGCTGGATCAGGCCCCCATTTCCTATATCAAGTGGGATATGAATCGGCACATGACCGAGTACTACTCCACTTCATTGCCTCCACAGCGGCAGAAGGAGTTGGGGCACCGCTACATGCTCGGGTTGTACCGGATTCTGGAGACTCTTACTGCCCGCTATCCGGAGGTTCTCTTTGAAGGCTGCTCCGGCGGGGGCGGACGTTTCGATCCCGGTATGTTGTTCTACATGCCTCAGATTTGGACCAGCGACAACACGGACGCTGCAGATCGAATCCGGATTCAATACGGAACCAGCTTGGTTTATCCTGTTTCTTCCATGACAGCCCATGTCTCCGCCGTCCCAAACCACCAGACAGGCCGTGTGACGCCTCTCTCCATGCGGGGTGACGTCGCCTCGCTGGGCGTGCTGGGCTATGAGTTGGATCCAAACACCTTGGGCGATATAGAGCAAGATGAAATCAAAAGGCAAATCGAACAGCACCTTAAACTTCGCCGCATCATTTTATCCGCAGACCTGTATCGCCTTGCAAGCCCTTTCGAGGGAGACGAAGCAGCGTTTCAGTTCCTGTCAGAAGACAAGTCTGTCTGTCTCATCGCTTATTTCAGACTTCGCGGTACAATATCGGCGTTTCCCCGCAAGCTGCGCCTGCACGCACTGGATCACGCTTCCACCTATCGTTGTCTGGAGACCGGTCAAGTCTACGGCGGCAGCGAGCTGATGTTTTCCGGGTTTCCCGTCCAAGGAAGTCAAGCGTCTAATGGATTTTCTGATTTCTACAGCCACATTTTTACACTGAAACCTGAGACCTGAATCCGTGAAGTTCAATTTTTCGCAGGCACCTAAAAGCCCGTAGTTTCAAAGTTTTCGAAGAGCCGATTTTTGATGCTGTTTTTGCATTTCACCTGTCAGGTGAAGCCGAAATGTGGTAAAATAGGCTTATGAAAATCATCGGATATGGGAGCTGCACGTGGGAGGTGTACAAGAAATGAAGCAGATGAGCACCCTTTGGTTCAGGGCCATTTTCTTGCTCCTTTTTGTGGCCCTGTGCAGCGGCTGTACCCCGGATTACTTCAGCGGTCTGCCCGCCGAAGCTCTTTGTGAGAAGGGCTTTTCAGCCATGGAAGAGTATGACATGGAGGAGGCCGGACAATATTTTCAGATGGCCGTGGAGGCCGATCCGACTTACGCGCAGAGTTATATCGGGCTGGGCCGGTTGGCGGAGGCCCGATGGGACATCCTGGCGGCCATCGGTTACTATGAAGCTGCGGCGGCCTGCGAGGAGGACTGGTCCCAGGGCTGCTTGCGGGCTGCGGAACTGTATGCTGTGACGGGTAATCCGGTGGCTGGTCAAGCTTTGCTGGATGCGGCCTATGAGAGGACCGAAGACCCCGATTTTGTGAAGATGGAACTGGGTGGGACCAGCCTGACCCTGGGTACATATATGACCGACCTCTCTCCTCTGGCGGAGGAGAGTTGGAGCCATATTGAGCAGTTGACCCTGCATACCCCTGGTTGTACCGATTACACCCCGGTGGGACAAATGAAGGGACTGCGCGAACTGTCCATCACCTCCTCCGGGCTCACCGACCTGTCTTTTTTGAAGGGCTTGGAGGGCCTGGAGAGCCTGGATCTCATGGGAAATTGCATTGAGGACTTGGGCCCCATCCCGGAATTGGACACCCTGGAGATCCTGGATCTCAGGGAAAACCCGAAGTTTGCCTCCATCGATGGCCTGGAAGGTCTGCCCAACCTGACGAACCTCTATTTGGGCAGAACAAAGGTCGCGGACTTGACCCCCGCTGGGGAACTGTGCGCAGCTGACGAGCCTGGACCTCTCTCACCTGGAAAGCCTGTCCCATTGTGAGGTGCTGAGCCGGTGCCCCATCGTCATCGTGTATGCGTATGGCCTTTCAGAGAAGTCTTTGGAGGAATTGGTGGCGGCCTGCCCAAGTGCAACGATTTATGATTCATTTGGAGACACAATATGAAAACTAAAAAATATCTGATTTGAGTGTCAAAAGGGTGTTTTCGCCTCACTTGAGCACAATATTGGCTTTTTGCACCTGGAAGACTACACAGTATACTGTATGCTTGAGACAGGGAGAAGTTCTTTTGACGCCTTGCTCAGCTATTGATTACATTCTATCTCAGTGTAAAAAGTCTTCATCTATCCCGACTCACAGATAATAGGGCCCCATTTGATTTTGATCTATTTCTGGTTATGATGCTGTAGCGGTTGGATGAACCGGAAAGCCTGCTGCGGAGCTCTTCTGCAGCAGGCTTTCTATGTGTTTGATTGGCAGGAAAATGACATCCCAGAAGCGATGGGCCAACGGGCATTGCCAGGCATTCCCTCCGAAGTGCGGCTTGCAGTGGCCGAAGGGGACGACAAGCGTATAGTTTGTCCCTGGGGACAGGCTGAGACTGGATCTGTGCCTGCTGGGGATGCGAAGGCAAAGCGTCCGGCGGGTCACATCGCGTCGGGGGAGAAGAACAGAGTGAAACCTGTGCTGATTGCAGTTCCGGCAACTAAGGTTTGTCAGGAGCCGCTACGATCCCGGGAACAGATCCTGAAGGACCTGATCCACCCGGGCGCAGTGGTTGGGAAACCGTCTGCGCAGCGACATGTCTGCGGTATCCATCAGGTAGGCGGTCCCGGCGATCTCCAGCATGGGGATGTCGTTGTAGTTATCGCCGAATGCCATGACCTCGGACAGGGGAATGTTCAGTGCGGTGCACAGCTGGCGCAGTCCGGTGCCTTTATCCGCCAGGGTGAAGTCCAGCCAGGCCTCTCCGGCCACGGCGACCCGGAAGACAGAACGCCAGCGGGGCGCGAATACCGGTTCCATTGCGGCCGCCCCATCCCGGCAGAAGGCAGAGATCTTCACCATTGGCTCCGGAACTTCCTCCGGAGCAGAGAGCACACAGGTGTGGTTTCCCACAAAATCCCGGATCAGCGTGATGATATCGTCGTGCTTCGGGCAGAGGTAGCTGGTGTTGGTGCCGGAGATGAGCACTTCGCACCGGGGATGGGTCAGAATTTCCCGGCAGAGGGCCAGCGCGGCGGCATGGTCCATCTCCGTCCGGCTCAGCAGCGGACCGGGATCTCCCGGCCCGAAGACCACAGCGCCGTTTTCACACAGATAGGGCAGTTCATCGGCCACCGGGGCAAACAGCCTGCGCAGGCTGCTGTACTGACGGCCGCTGGCGGGGCAGAAGCGCACGCCCAGTCCGGCCAGCCGCCGGATCTGGGTGAACAGTTCAGGATGGATGGAAGAGGCGCCGTTTTGCAGCAGCGTTCCATCGATGTCACAGGCAATCAGCCGGATCATGGGAGTACCGCCTCCAGAGAAAGTGGGAATGGAAGAAGTGAAATTACCTGGCCTTGGCGAGTATGGCCTGGATGAATTCCCTGCCCCGGGCCAGATCCGCCTCGTTGGGCCGGCCTTTCCCCGCTCCGCCGATCAGTTTGAAGGGACCGAAGGTGACAAAACCCCGGCATCCGAACTCGCCCAGAAGCTCTGCCTGCCGTTCCGCTGCGGCCTTGGCAATGCCCTTGGTTCCGGTCCCCTTGGCCCCGCCGCAGGTATAGACGAAGAAGACCTTTTTCCCCTGGGGCAGATTTTCCTTCAGAAACTCCACCACCTGCGGGTGAAATTCAAATGCGTAAATACCGGAGGCGAAGCCGATGACATCATAACCGGTGAGATCCGCATGGGAAGAGGCGGTGATGTCGATCAGATCTGCATCGTACCCCTGGACCATGGCCTGGACGAGTTTGCGGGTGTTCCCGTGGTGCTGAGACAAATAGCAAATTGCAATTTTCATGCAGATGGCCTCCTTGCGGATGATGTATCCTCATTCTAACAGAAAGGCCGCAGTTCTGTGAAGGGACAAAGCGTAAGATGTATGTAAAACGGGCGGTGCGTGCGGCGCCCGGTCCTGTCCCCGGGAGCGGTGACGGCTGGCTTCCGGCAGAAAAAACGGCGCCCGGAGGGCGGGCGCCGGACAAGAAAAGCGGGGCGCCCCGGTTGGGGCACCCCGCAGACGCAATTCAGCCGATGGCGATGGTTGTGCTTCTGGGCAGTTCCTTCTTCACGTGCTTGGGCAGAGAGATCTTCAGGATGCCGTCCTCATATTTGGCGGAGACATCGGAATGCTCCACGTCACCCACATAGAAGCTGCGGCTGCAGGAACCGGAGTACCGCTCCTGGCGGATGTACTTGCCCTCCTGGTTCTGCTGATCCCGGTCCAGACTCTTTGCGGCGCTGACGGTCAGGTAGCCGTCCTTCAGATCCACCTTGATCTCATCCTTCTTGAAGCCGGGCAGGTCGATGTCCACCTCATAGGTGTTGTCCATCTCCCGCACGTCGGTCTTCATCAGGTTCTTGCCGTGCTTGCCGTATAGAGGATTGCGGTCACCCCATACGGGGAAACGCATGAAGTCGTCATCGAAGAACTCATCAAACAGATTATCGTTGAAAATGCTGGGCAACATAAGTCATACCTCCATTCAAGATTCCTTATTCTGTGCCCTTCGGCGGGGCTCTTGGGAACCCCTTCCCTTGGAACACCTTCAGTATAGCACGGAAATTAGCACTGTCAAGAGGAGAGTGCTAATGTTAACAAAAGAAGCAAAGTTTGTTCACAAAATATCGGAAATCTCGAAAACCGGACAGATCCGCACATGGCTCTTTACAAAACCCGTTCGGGCGATTATGATAGTACCGGAGTAAAGGGGAGTGAATCCCCTGGAGAGAAGAGGAGTGAGAGAGATGATGGCGGATTACATCCCCAATGGCGGACAGACCTATCTGCCGGCCCAGGAGAATATCCACATCCCCTTTGTGCCCTATGAGCCGCCTTCGCGGCCGGATCCTGCCCTGCCGGCGCTGGAGCTGACCCGGGAAGCGGTGGAGAAGGGGTACGCCCTGCCCTCCCAGAGGCAGCATTTTCTTCCCGGTGTGACGGCGGAGATGCTGGACTGGTTCTGGGCGAATATGGAGAAGGGGTATTACCTGTGGGCGCCGGGTTCCCATAAGAAGTTCACCTGGGTAAAGGCCCCGGCACAGGTCGGCATGGAACAGTCCGTGCACATGATCTCGGAGGCCTGTGAGCCGGGAGCGGCGGTCTTCGGCGGGGAAGGGGTGGAGATTCACCGCCTGCCCCTGGCGGAGTTTTTCCCGCTGACCACCTGTCTGAAGCATGTGATCTGTGAGGGCGTGTTCAACGACCTGGGTGAGTTGGTGGACTCCACCATTCACATGTGGGAGGACGCCCCGGGCGGCTGCCTGCATATCACCGCCACGGTGGCCAACACCAGGGCCAGTGCGCCCCCCGCTTTTGTGCTGGAAATGCTGAAAAAAGATCCCGAGGCCAAGATCGTACCCAACTGGGCCACGGGGCATGAGGACTATGAGGCCAGCCAATGGCCGGTTTTTTTGCCCAGGCTGTACGAGCTGTGGAAAGACCACCCGGATCCGTCACAGAACGTTTCCTGTAATTTGGAGGCGGTGCAGCGGGATGGGAAGTTTGTCTACGTGGCAGAAAACGGCCCGGTAAAGCTGGATCCGTGAGCAGAGAATGGGCGCGGGCAGCACGGCCTGCCGCGTCCGGAATATCGGAGGGCGTCACTCCGCGCCCCTGCATGCCGGAGTGGAGCCTCCCGCAAAGGAAAGGACTTGTAGAATATGGAACATAAACAGGCTGCGGTGGGTTATCTGCCGGAGGAGCGGCCGAGCACCATCAAACTTCTGCTGTATGCCATTCAGCAGGTGATCGTCATGTTCCCCGCCACGGTGACCGTGGCGCTGGTGACAGGATTTCAGGTGTCCACCACAATTTTTGCCAGCGGTCTTGCCACCCTGTGTTTTATCCTGATCACCGGGCGGAAGATCCCGCTGTACTATGGCTCCAGTTTTGCCTACCTCACCGCCATTGCCAGCATGTGCGCGGCGGAGGGGTTCGAGAAAATTGACGGCATCCTCCCCACGGAGGCCATTCAGTATGCCCAGTTCGGAATCATTTTCTCCGGCCTGGTGTCCATCGCCGCGGGCCTCCTGATCCGCTTCTTCGGGAAGAAGGTGGTGGAGACCATTTTGCCCGCCTCCATCACCGGACCGGTGGCCATGATCATCGGACTGACTCTGGCTGGAAACGCATTGAGCGATGCCATCCCCAACACCACTGAGGTCACCGGGGAAAGCGTGCTCTGGGTGGTGGTTGCCCTGGTGACGCTGATTTCCACCATCCTGTACGCCCGGTACCTCAAGGGCTTCCTGGGCCAGCTTCCGCTGCTGCTGGGTGTTGTGACGGGTTGTGTTGTGGCGGGCATTGCCTACGCCGCGGACTGGGCCAATCTCTTCCGGGCAGTGCCGACGGCGGCCCTGGAGGCCTCCGTCTGGAAGCTGGGAGACGGCTCCATCTTTGCCGTGCCTGCCTTCTCTCTGCCCAAGGTGTCCTGGGGCGCGGTGGCCGCCATTATGCCCATCGCCATTGCCACCATTCCGGAGTCCACGGCCCACATGTATCAGCTGGACATCTATGTCAATGACGTGGCCAAGCGGAAGGGCAAGAAGATGAAGTACAGCCTGATCGATTTGCTGGACCGCAATCTGATCGGCGATGGTATCTGCGATATGATCTCCGGCGTGGTGGGCGGCCCGGCCGGCACCAACTACGGTGAGAACATCAGCACCATGGCCATTACCAAGGTCTTTTCCGTCCCCGTGCTGGTGGTGGCCGCCGTGTTTGCCATGGTCATCAGCTTCTTCACCCCGCTGATCAAGGTGATTTACGGCATTCCTCTGGCAGTGATCGGCGGTCTGGAGATCTATCTGTTCGGCGCCATCGCAGCCCAGGGCATCGCCATCATGATTGAAAAGAAGGTGGATATGTTCTCCTCCAAGAACATCGCCGTGATCGCCTCCATAATGATTATCGGCATCGGCGGGAACTATGCCTTTGGCGGAAACATTCCCCTGTTCGGCGTTCAGGTGCCCTGCATTGCCGGCGCGGCCATCTTCGGCATCTTCCTGAACCTGCTGCTGAGCATCGGTGAGCGGAAGAGCGGCAAGAGCGAGCAGCAGTAAACGCCGCTTTGGACAACAGAACAGTCAAAAATGCCCGGCTTTCCCAGGAAAGCCGGGCATTTCTATGGGGAGTGGGGCGGGTCAAACTCCTGGGGCTGCCGGCTCAGAGCTGCCGGTACATGGCGTCCGCACCGTCTTTGCCGACGATTTCTGCCACGGAGAGGACTTCCACCCGGATGAGCTTCTCGCCGAATTTCATTTCCAGCGTATCTCCTGGCTTGACCTCGTAGGAGGCCTTGACCGGACGGCCGTTGGCGGAGATTCTGCCGCTGTCGCAGGCCTCGTTGGCCACGGTCCTGCGCTTGATCAGCCTGGAGACCTTCAGCCATTTATCCAATCGCATGGGGGAACACAACCTTTCAGACAGATAGGAAATGTGGGCAGAGCGTTTTGGCTCTGCCCACTGGAATTACTTGGAGACGGTATCCTTCAGAGCCTTGCCGGCCTTGAACACAGGAATCTTGGAAGCGGGGATTTCGATCTCTTCCTTCGTGCGGGGATTGCGGCCGGTGCGGGCGGCGCGGCTCTTGACCTCAAAGGAGCCAAAGCCGATCAGCTGTACCTTCTCGTCCTTGCAGAGCGCCTCGGTAATCACATCGACCATTGCGGCGATAGTGGTGTCAACATCCTTTTTCGGCAGACCGGATTTCTCGGCCACAGCGGCGATGAGTTCAGCTTTATTCATGATTGCGTCCTCCTAATTATGATTCATTGTAGTCTGTGCGGCAGTGCCGCGGGTGTACGGGCTTCGGGATGATGCGGCGCAGCGTTCAGCCCTGGGAAGAGGCGTGCTTGATATGGTTCCAGATGTCGTCCAGCTCCGAGAGGGACAGCTCGTCCATCGTCCGGCCGGACTCCAGCACCTTCTGTTCCACCAGACGGAACCGGGCGGAAAACTTATCTGTGGCGGCCTGGAGCGCATCTTCCGGATCGGTCTCCAGGAAACGGGCCACATTGACGGCGGCAAACAGGAGATCGCCCAGTTCCTCCGCAATATCACCCTGTCCCTGAATGGCGTCTTTCAGCTCCTGCGTCTCCTCGGACAGCTTGTCCATAGCGCCGGACAGATCCGGCCAGTCAAAGCCGACTTTGGCGGCCTTTTTCTGCACTTTTTCCGCCCGCCACAGCGCGGGAAGGGTACGGGCAACGGCATCCACGGCGTCTGCCTGGGTGGCCTGGCCCTTTTCCTTCTTTTTCAGCTCTTCCCAGTTGGCGAGAATCTCTCCCGTGGAATGCACCGTCACGTCGCCAAACACGTGGGGGTGGCGGTAAATCAGCTTTCGGCAGACTCCGTCTGCCACCTGATCCAGATCAAAATGTCCGGCGTCCTCCTCGATGGAGGCGTGGAACACAACCTGAAGCAGGACATCACCCAGTTCCTCCTTCAGATGTTCCACGGAATTTTCGTCAATGGCCTCCGCTACTTCATAGGCCTCCTCCAAAAAATTGCGGCGGATCGACTGGTGCGTCTGGGCAGCGTCCCACTGACAGCCTCCGGGTGAGCGGAGTATTTTGACAATACGGATCAGATCCTGAACACCATAGGAATTCTGCTTCAATAAATCTACCATACTTTCACCATCTCTGCAAGGATTTTTTACATTTCTCCTGGCTTTCATGCAAAAAATGCAAAGGTTTCAGGAAAACCTGCAAACGGCGCGGGGCAACTCAGCGGATACGCAGCAGTTTGGCGATTTTGTCCCCTTTGGGCATCAGAGTCAGGTCTTCCCTGGAAATCGCATGGGTGACCAGAATCAGCACGAAGTAGATGATCACACCCACGCCGATGGCGACCAGCGTGGCCAGCGCATTGCCGGTGCCGGACAGTTCCCCGGCCTCAGAGGTGAACAGGCGGGAGACGAGACCGTATACCGCCCAGGTGGCAAGGCCCATGATCGCAGCGGAAACGACCGGCTTGAGGAAGGCGCGGATATAGCTCAGGGAGCGGGGCAGGGCAAATTTGATGATGATCAGGTCCATGACGGCGATCAGCCCGAAGCACACCAGGGTGCTGATGCTGCCGCCCCGGATGTTCAGACCGGGATTGCCCACCAGGAAAAAGGTGAGGATGACCTTGGAGACACAGCCGATGATGGTGGTGACCATGGGGATGGCAACCATGTGATGGGCCTGGAGAATGGAGTTGCAGATGAGCATGAAGCACACGAAAATAGAGGCGATGCCCAGCACGGAGAGCATCCAGCCGGCCAGTTCCACGTCGGTGGTGGGATAGAGCAGGCGGATGATGGGCTCGCCCAGCACGGACAGACCCACGCCGGCGGGAATGGCGATCAGGGCGGTGGTGCGCAGGGCAGTCTCGCTGACCTGGGCGCCCAGCCGGTGGTTTTTCACGGCCCGGGCGGCCGAAACAGCCGGAATGACGCTGATGGTAAGGGGGGTCATGAAGGCGGAGGGCAGGTTGTACAGGGTCAGGGCCTTGTCATAGACACCCTTCAGCGCCCGGGCCTGATCCTCGGTGAAGCCGGCGGCGTCCTGGAGTTGGCCAAAGGTGATGCTGGTGTCCAGCAGGTTGGCGATGGCGATCACGGAAGAGGCCAGGGTGATGGGTACGGCCAGCTTGATCAGCGTGGACAGAATTTCCTTGGAGCGGGTGGGGCGGTCGTTGCTGACGGGGATCGCCTGCCGCTGCCTGCGGTAGCAGAAGTACATATACAGAGCGCCCAGGGCACAGCCCACGGACACGCCGAAAATAGCGCCGGCAGCGGCGTAGGAATCTTCCGCTCCGTTGGACACCAGAAAGGCGGCCAGGGCCAGGCCGATGACCAGTTTGCACAGAGCCTCAATGATCTGGGAGACGGCGGTGGGGGTCATCAGGGAGTGGCCCTGGAAGTAACCCCGCAGGGCGGACATGGGACAGATGAAGAACAGGGCGGGGGCCAGGGCCAGAATGCTGGGGGCACTGTGGGAGTTATTCATCAGAGCGGCCAGCTGATTGGGGAAGAGGAACATCACCAGACAGCAGATGACGCCCAGGGTGCAAAAGGCTATCAGGGCCAGGTGGAAGGTCTTTTTCACCTGATTGCCCCGGCCCAGGGCGTTGGCCTCGCTCACCATCTTGGACAGGGCCACCGGCAGGCCGCCGGTGGAGATGATGATGAGCAGGGAGTAGATGTAATAGGCCGTATTGAAGTCGGCAAAGGCGGTATCGCTGATGATGTTGCCCAGGGGGATCTTGTACAGCGCGCCGATGAGCTTGACGATGATGATGCCGGCGGTAAGGATGGCGGCGCCGCCGAAGAAGGAATTCTTTTTGGGGATTGAATTGGCCATAATCTCAACCTTTCACAGTGCCGAACACCAGCGGGAGGGCGTAACGGCGCACCTCGTCTTTGATGCGATCCAGATCCAGAGTCAGGAACTCTCCATTTTTGTATATGACCTTGCCCCGGGCCATATTCATCACCACGTTGGAACCATGGGCGGCGAAGACCAGATTTTCCGCCACGTTGTGACAGGGAATGAGGTTGGGGGCGTCGAAATCCAGCAGAATCAGGTCTGCGATCGCGCCGGCCACAATGCGCCCCGTGTTCCGGCCCAGGGCCCGGGCGCCGTTGATGGTGGCCAGTTCCAGAGCCTTCCGGGCAGTCATGGCCATGGGGTCACAGCTCACGCCGTTATGGAGAATGGCGGCCAGTTTCATATCGTGGAACAGGTCTGCGCTGTTGTGGGAGCTCATGCCGTCCGTACCCAGGGCCACGTTGACTCCGGCGGCCTGCATGGCGGGGATGGGAGCCACACCGGAGCCCAGCTTCAGGTTGGAATAGGGGTTGTGGACGCAGGACACGCCCTTTTCCGCCATGATGGCCCAGTCCTCCGGTGTGGTGTACACACAGTGGGCGGAGATGGCCCGGACGTCCCAGACGCCGTACTGCTCCAGCGTCTGGATGGGGGTCTTGCCGTGGCGGGCCAGGCAGGCCTCGTGTTCCGAGACCGTCTCGGAGACATGGACGTGCATGCCCAGCTGATAGGTGTGGGCGTAGTCCGCCATCCACTGCCACAGGGGCGCGCAGGAGGTGTACTCGGCGTGGATGGAGGCGTCCACCAGAATCTGGCCGTCTCCGGCGCCGTGCCAGTGTTCGGTGAGCTCCCGCTGGTTGCGGCAGTCGGCACAGGTGTCGGGAGAGAAGTCTTCCGGCGGGCCAAAATAGACCCCGCCGCAGGAGAGGTTGGCGGAGATGCCGGCGTCCAGCACCTGCTGGGCGATGACGGGGGTGTGCATATACATGTCCGCGATGCAGGTGACACCGCTGGCAATCATCTCAGCCAGACCCAGGCCGGTGCCGGCGGCGACGGCCCGGTCATCCAGTTTGGCCTCCGCGGGGAAGATGTACTGGTTGAGCCAGTCCTGCAGGTTGTGTCCGCCGCCGTAGCCCCGCATGAGGGTCATGGGGATGTGGGTATGGGCGTTGACGAAGCCGGGCATCATCACTTTGCCGGCACAGTCGATGGTCTCATCAAAACTGCCCTGGGGGAGGGTGTCGCCCACATAGGTGATCTTGCTTCCCTCCACGGCCACATAGCCGTCCTCCAGGGTGTGGAACCCCGGATCCATGAGCAGCGCGGTGACATGAGTAAACAGTGTTGACATGATCTGAATTCTTCCTTCTGATTGAAATGAGCAGGAAAAGGCTGGGACATTACATCTGCTCCAGACAGCCCAGCACCAGAGCGGAGAAGGTCTCCCTGGCCGTCTCAGCGGCGTCCAGCACCTCCTGCTCGGTGAGCGGCTGGTCCAGAATGCCCGCTGCCATATTGGACAGCAGGGTGAAGCCCAGCACTTCCATGCCGCAGTGGGCGGCCACAATCACTTCGGGAGCGGTGGACATGCCCACCGCATCGCCGCCCAGGATCCGGGCGGCCCGGATCTCGGCAGGCGTCTCATATTGTGGCCCGTAACAATAAAAATAAACCCCTTCCCGCAGAGTGACGCCCTGGCGGGCGGCCACCTGGCGGGCCAGCTGCTGAAGACGGAGGGTATACAGATGGGTCGCGTCGGGGAAGCGCACGCCGAACTGGGGCAGATTCTCACCCCGGAGGGGAGATTCGGAGAAGAGCTTGATCTGATCGGTGATGAGCATCAGCTCTCCCGCATGCCAGTCCGTGCGGACACAGCCCGCGGCGTTGGTGACAATGAGGGTGTCGCAGCCCAGCAGACGCAGCACCCGCACGGCGTAGGACACGTCCTCGTAAGAGTAGCCTTCATAGTGGTGCATCCGGCCCTGCATCACCGCCACCTTCTGTCCGGACAGTGTGCCGAACACCAGCCGGCCCTTGTGGCCCGGGGCGGTGGAGGCCTTGAAGTGGGGAATCTCCCCATAGGGGATGGCAACGGGGTCTTCCACCACATCACCCAGGAATCCCAGTCCCGATCCCAGGATCATAGCCACCTTCGGGGCAAAGGAGCCCAGCTGATCACGGATATAGTCGGCGCTTTGCTGGTATTGCTCGTAAGAATACGTCATGGCAGAATCCTCCTATGTTCCATGAGAGTCAGCTTAGTCTACACCATTTTTTTCAGGAAATCAAGATTTACAGCCAAAAGCCGGCCGTTACATGCCAAAAATCAGGGGGAATTTCCCGCGAAAATACAGCATTCCGACAAGAAAAATGCGCTTCCGGCAGGGAGCCCTGAAAAACTTTGCAAAAAGTTCATAAATGGCAGGGAAAACACACCGGGAAACCGCCGGGAAAGACAGCGGGAAGAGACGGAAAAAGCAAAGGAACAGGAGGTGATCTTCGGTTGCAATCCGGGCGGATTTAGAGTATCATAAGTACCGATTGGCGGGGAAACCGAGTGTTTCCGGCCAGAAGGCAACGACACGAGGGGGTTGTTACGTGAAAGACGGCTTTATCAAAGTGGCTGCGGGTACCCCGAACATCCGGGTGGCAGACTGTGGATATAACGCGCAGCAGATCATCGGCCTGATGAGGCAGGCGGCGCAGCAGGGGGTCAAGGTGCTGGCCTTGCCGGAGCTTTGCCTGACGGGCTATACCTGCGGGGATCTGTTTTTGCAGGATACCCTGCTGGACGGGGCACAGACTGCCCTGAAAGAAATCCTGGACGAGACGCAAGCGCTGGACCTGCTCACCGCTCTGGGCCTGCCGGTACGGTGTCCGTGGGACAACAAACTGTATAACTGTGCGGCTGTAATACAAAAAGGAGACATCCTGGCCCTGGTGCCCAAGACCAATATCCCCAACTACGGGGAATTTTACGAGCAGCGGTGGTTTGCCTCCGGGAAGGATCTGGACACCACTGCACGCCTGTGCGGCCGTCAGGTCTCCATGAGCCCTGACTTCACCTTCCAGTGTGAGGACATGCCCGACCTGGTGATTGGTGTGGAGCTGTGCGAGGACCTGTGGGCCCCGGAGCCCCCCTCCGCCGCCCTGGCCGGGGCGGGAGCCACCCTGATTTTGAACCTGTCTGCCTCCGACGAGGTGGCGGGCAAGGCGGAGTACCGGCGCAGCCTGGTGACCGGCCAGTCCGGGCGGCTGGTGTGCGGCTATGTGTACGCCGACGCCGGGGAGGGGGAGAGTTCCACCGACCTGGTGTTTGCCGGCCACAACATGATCGCGGAAAACGGCGCGCTGCTGGCGGAGCGCCGTTTTGGCACCGGGCTCACCGTCAGTGAGATCGACGTGGGCCGTCTGAGCTATGAGCGCCGGCGGATGAACACCTTTGCCGCCCCGGAGGGGCAAAAGCTGCGTCTGAGCCGCATGGGCTTCTCCCTGGAGATGACGGAGACGGCCCTGACCAGGAAGATCTCCCCCACCCCCTTTGTCCCCCGGGGAGAGGCGGACCGGGCGGAGCGGTGCGACGAAATTTTGCGCATTGCCGCCCTGGGCCTGAAAAAGCGGCTGGAGCACACCCGGGCGTCCTGCGCCGTGGTGGGTCTGTCCGGCGGGCTGGACTCCACCCTGGCCATTCTCATCACCTCCATGGCCTTTGACCTGCTGGGCCGGGACCGGAAGGAGATCCTGGCGGTGACCATGCCCTGCTTCGGCACCACGGTGCGCACCCGGTCCAATGCGGAGATCCTGGCGGAACAGCTGGGAACCGGGTTTGCGGAGGTGAACATTGCCGATGCGGTGCGCCAGCATTTCGCAGACATCGGCCAGTCCATGGAGGACCACTCCGTCACCTTTGAGAATGCCCAGGCCCGGGAGCGCACCCAGGTGCTGATGGATCTGGCCAACCAGCGGGGAGGACTGGTGATCGGCACCGGGGACCTGTCCGAGCTGGCCCTGGGCTGGGCCACCTACAACGGGGACCACATGAGTATGTATGGGGTCAACGGCTCCATCCCCAAGACCCTGGTGCGCCACCTGGTGGCCTATGTGGCGGACAAGCGGGGCGGAGAACTGGCGAAGGTGCTGCGGGATATCCTGGACACCCCGGTCTCTCCGGAACTGCTGCCCCCCAAAGACGGACAGATCGCCCAGAGGACGGAAGACCTGGTGGGTCCCTACGAACTCCACGACTTTTTCCTGTACTACGCCGTCCGCTGGGGCTTTACACCCCGAAAGGTGTTCCGGCTGGCCCGGTATGCCCTGGGGGACCGGTACGACGAGGCCGCCCTGCTCAAATGGCTGGAGAACTTCTACCGCAGGTTCTTTGCCCAGCAGTTCAAGCGCTCCTGCCTGCCCGACGGGCCCAAGGTGGGTACCCTCACCCTCTCCCCCCGGGGCGACTGGCGGATGCCCAGCGATGCGGTGTCGTCTCTGTGGCTGGCGGAGTTGGAGACTTTGAAGAAGGAAGTAGAATATGAATAAATTCGCAGATTTATTTCTGACCTTTGCCCGGATCGGGGTGTGCACCTTCGGCGGAGGCTACGCTATGCTGCCCATCCTGCAGCGGGAGCTGGTGGACAACAAGGGCTGGGCCACGGAGGAGCAGCTGTCGGACTACTACGCCGTGGGCCAGTGTACGCCGGGCATTATCGCGGTGAACACCGCAACCTTTGTGGGAAACAGCCAGGCCGGCATCCCGGGCGGGATTGTGGCCACCCTGGGACTGGTGTTTCCCTCCATTGTCATCATTCTGGTGATCGCCGCGTTTCTCAGCAATTTCATGCACATCCAATGGGTGATCCACGCCTTCAACGGTGTGCGGGCCGGCGTGGTGGCCCTGATCCTGGGCAGCGTCATCAAGCTGTTCCGGGGCGCGGTGAAGGACTGGCCCACCCGGGTGATCTATGTGGTGGTGCTGGTGCTGTCCGCGATCAGCGCCTTCCTGCCCATGCCCGCCGGCGTGCTGGGGGCGGCGCTGGGCTATGTGCTCTCCCCAGTGGCCCTGGTCATTCTGTCCGGCGCGGCGGGACTGTGCGTGCGGCTGTGGAAGGAGGGACATGCCAGATGATCCTCTATCTTCGGCTGTTCTGGGAATTCTTCAAGGTGGGCCTGTTCTCCATCGGCGGGGGCCTGGCCACCATTCCCTTCCTCACCGACCTGGGAGAGCGCACCGGCTGGTTCACCTCCGGCCAGCTGGCGGATATGATCGCCATCTCCGAGTCCACCCCCGGCCCCATGGGGGTGAACACCGCCACCTATGTGGGCTTCATCACTGGGGGAATTCCCGGAGGCGTGGTCGCCACCCTGGGATTGATCTGCCCATCCATCATTGTCATTCTGGTTATTGCAAAGTTTTTGCAGCGGTTCCGCCAGTCCAAGGCGGTGGATGGAGTGTTTTACGGCCTGCGGGCGGCCTCGGTGGCGCTGATTACCGCGGCCCTGCTCCAGGTGGCCCAGATTGCCTTGATCAGCACAGGATCAGGATCTGGTTTCGCGGTGAACTGGATTGCAGTGGCTCTGGCTCTGGTCATTTTTATCCTCAGTCAGTACACCCCGCTGAAAAAACTCCACCCCATCTGCTTCATCGCCCTGGCGGCGGTGGCCGGTGTGGTATTTCAGATGTGAGAAATGGGACCGGAAGAAAACCGGACCCCGGATCTCCCTTTCCAGGGAGCCGGGGTCCGGTTTTCTTTGCAGAAGATCTGAAACTGTGGATGATGGCTGGGACGGGCGGTCGGCGTTGTCCAGGGTGTACGCCACGCCGGGGGCTTCGGCGGTAATGCCCTTTCCCGTATTGGGGACAAACTGGGAGTAGATCACGTCCAGGACAAACAGGGCCAGCACCGCCAGGCACAGGGTCCGGGATGCCTTTCCGTCGATGCGCTGTACCAGGTTGTCTGTCAGGGGGGCCAGCACATAGACCACGATGGTGCCGGCCACGCCGAACACCAGAAGGCCCTCGGCGCAGATGCGGCCGTTCAGATTGAGGAAGTATCCGTTGTAGTCCCACCAGCGCATGCCTCCGGAGAGGATTTCCATGGCCCAGGAGGCGGTGTACTCCAAGACACCGCACAGGACAATGGAGGAGAAAAAGTGAATTACCGGGCGGGTGCGCAGCCGGTTGAGCAGCAGCAGGATCAGCAGGGCGCCGGAGCCGTAGATGGGCAACCATGGCCCGTGGAGGGAACCGCGGTTGGCGAAGGTGCCCTCGGTCACCAAATACATGGACACCTCCCACACCCACCCCACAAAGGACAGGGAGAAGAACAGCGTCAGCAGGGACCACACGGAATAATGCCGCACGTAGTGGAGGGAACTGGCCAGGGAGCGCTTGCTGTGCTCGGGGATGGGGAACAGGCGGGTGGGATAGGCCCGGCCCTCCAGGCCGGCGGCCAGTTCCCGCACATCCAGCCGGCGGGCCTGGTCCCGCTCGTAGGCCCGCTCTTTTTGGGTGGGGAAGAGCAGCAGGCCGAACCAGTTGGCCAGGAAGGCCTTCCAGCCGGTGGGGGCGTCCAGCTCCACAGGCGGGCGGTCCAGCACGGCGGCCACGTCGGCATATTGGGCCTGAAGGATGGACGGCTCCGCCTGCTGATAGAGGTAGCGGTCATTCAGCGCCTGGGTGCCCGGCAGTCCGGCGGCGATGGCCCGGGCGCGCTGTTCCACGTAATACTCTGAACATGACGCCACCCGGTAGGGGTTGGCATAAAACAGACTGACGGCGCCCAGGGTCAGAACCCCTAAAATGTCCCAGCCCAGGAAGGAGAGCTCGAAGAGGAAACACTCCCATTTATGCCCCCGCATCATGGTCCGGGACAAGGTGATGGCCTGCCGGGCGGAGAGGTCCGGATTTTCCGCCAGAATGTAGGGGACCAGGAAGTAGGAATAGCGTTTGATGACGCCGCCCACGACGGTGAGCGACCACAGGAAGAGCAGGAGAGAGCGCACGAACATGGCCCAGGACACCCGCAGCCATTTTTTGACCCGCAGCAGGTAGAGGAAGCGTTGAAGCGGTACCCGCTCATAGATCCGCCCCTCCAGGAAAGCCCGGCGGAGCAGGACGGGATAGACGTTCTGGAGCAGGAACCAGAACAGGAAGAGCAGCACCGCGCCGGCCAGAATCAGGAACAGGATGCCGGCGCTTTCCGAACCCAGTACCGACCCCGCCGCCGCGGCCAGGGAGACAAAGATGGAGCCGCTGCTCACCTGATTGATCAGCCCGGCCAGCACACCGCGGGTGCGGCCGAAGGCGGGGTTGCCGCCCTGCTCTTCCGGGGGGAACAGGTCGTTGAGCAGGTCGCCCAGGCGGATGTTCCACTGCTGCCAGGTTTCGGGTTCCGTCCCCTGAGCCGCCAGCGGGGCCTGGGCCTGCACCGCACTCAGACTGCTTTGGAATTCGGCGGAGATCATGGCTGCCACCAGACAGGCGGCCATGAACAGCAGATATCTCTTTTTCAGGACCTGGCGGCCCCGGCGCTTCCACGCCCTGCGCGTACTGGGTTTCATGGCATCCTCCACGTCTTCGGCAAAATTGGTTACAGTGGGAGTATACCGGAATAAGGGCTTCATTGCAAGACAGAAAAAGGAATCCGGCCCGCGCCGCAGCGCAGGCCGGGAGGGTGGTTCAGAACAACAGGGAGGAGACGACAAACCAGGTGGCGCCCACCACCAGGAGAAGGCCGGCCAGATAGGAGAGCCAGAATTTACCGCCGGACAGGTCCGGACACAGCGCCTTCGCGGAGATGAGGCCTGCGGCGGCGAAGAACGGCAGCACCATGATCAGCAGCCAGAGTCCCAGGGGCAGGGAGAGCAGTCCCAGCAGAAAGGCCAGCAGCAGAACAGCGGTGACCGGAATGGTGTTGACGCCGCAGGCGATGAAGATGTCCCGGATGGTGGCCTGGGATTTCATCAGCCTGGCCAGGGCGAGAAACAGCACCATCATGCAGGCAATGCCCAGAACGCAGGCCAGCAGTCCGCAGGGAATGGACAAGGCCGGAGAGATGCCCCGGCGGCCCAGGCCGAGGAAGTCCAGGATGGGAACGAGCAGCCGGTTGATCCGGAACAGCACCGCCGCCACTGCCAGCACGGCGGCCAGACACTGGATGAGAGCCAGCAGCAGTGCCATGGGGACGTCGGCCTGGGAGACGGCGGAGCGGGTGGCCTCCACAGGGCTGCGGCAGTAGGCCTTCAGGAAGGGAAGCAGATTTTTCAGGGTGATCGTGACCAGAGAGGGCTTCGGCGGCGCGGAAGGGCCGTCAGACTGGAAAGTATAGGTGTCGGGGCCGGCGGGGTCCGGAGTCTGCCACCCGGGGGAGGACTCGGGCCCTGAGGCCGGGCCGGGTTGCGGAGCGGGGGAGGGGGCTGGTTCGTTGTCCGGTGCAGCACAGGTGCCGGCATCGTCCCTGGAGGGCTCCTCCGGAGCCGGGGCGGAGGGAGAAGGAGTCTCATCGCCTGCATTCGGACCGGTTCCGCTCAGCTCTGTCTCCTGGGACAGGGGGATGAACTCCGGGTCGGGGCCGGAGCCGGAAGACAACTGGGCGCGCTGGGCCTGGGCGGCAGGACAGGAGCAGAGCTCACCCTCCTTCAGAGGGGCTCCGCAGTGGACACAGTAGGGCATATCCTGAACCTCCTTGGAGTGAACTGGAATGGGCAGTGAGAAGAGTATATCACAGCGGTGCGCCTGTGTAAACCGGAGAACAAAAAGGAGGCCGGAGGGGGGCATGAGCCCCGCGCTCCGGCGTCTGGGGTCAGGGCAGCAGAATTCCCACCAGCAGAAAGACCAGCAGGGCGGCGAACAGGAGGAGCAGCAGCTTCCAGGTGAAGCGCAGCCAGCGGTCAAAGGGGACCCGGCCCAGGGCCAGAGCGCCCATCACCACCGCGCTGGTGGGGGTGATGAGGTTGACCAGGCCGCAGGCGGACTGGAAGGCGGTGATGACCAGGTCCCGGCCCACCCCGGCAAAGTCGGCCAGCGGAGCCATGACGGGCATGGACAGGGCGGCCAGACCGGAGGTGGAGGGGATGAGAAAGGACAGGGGCAGATAGAGTAGATAGGTGAGGGCCAGAAAGACGGCG
The DNA here is from genome assembly GCA_944385435.1 of uncultured Oscillospiraceae bacterium. Taxonomy (GTDB): domain Bacteria; phylum Bacillota; class Clostridia; order Oscillospirales; family Oscillospiraceae; genus Enterenecus. The sequence continues at coordinate 25,557 of CALWXG010000013.1, read as the reverse complement.
GACCCCGCCCCGGTGAGGGCGGTCTCTCCCCAGTGGAGAATGGTGTCGGTGATCTGGCCGTCATTCATAATCACGGTGATGCCCCGGGAGACGCCGATGATAAAGGCCACGCTGAGCAGCTCCGCCGCCCCGTCCACAAAGGAGCCCACGATCTCCCGCTCGGACAGGCCGCAGCACAGCCCCAGCAGGATGGAGGCGCCCAGGAAGAGGGCGGACAGCTCCGGAAACCACCAGCCCAGGGCGGGCAGGGGCAGGCCCATGTCGTCAAAGGGAATCACCGCATAGATCATCACCAGAAACGTCAGGGCGAACAGGGCCAGCGCCAGTTTGTGAATGCCGGTGAGGCGCAGCTCCTCCTGCTGCAGGGCGGAGAAATGGGCCGTGTTTTTCCCCCGCATGTCCGCCACCAGGGATCGCTCCGGGTGGCTGCGCACCCGGCGGGCGTAGGACATGACATACCAGACGGAGAGGGCCAGCGCGGCGAAGAGAATGAGCAGACGCAGCAGGATGCCCTGGCCCAGCCCCACGCCTGCAAAGCCGGCGGCAATGCCGGTGGCGAAAGGGTTGACGGTGGAGCCGATGACGCCGGCTCCGGCCCCCAGCAGAATCACCGCCACTCCGGTGAGCGCGTCGTAGCCCGCGGCCACCAGGATGGGCAGCACCAGGGGATAGAAGGCGATGGTCTCCTCCGCCATGCCGAAGGTGGTGCCCCCCAGGGCGAAGGCACACATGAGGATGGGGATGAGCAGCGACTCGCGGCCCTTCAGCTTCCGGATGATGTTGGCGATGCCCGCGTCCAGTGCCCCGGTCTTGGTCACCACGCCCAGGAACCCGCCCACCATGAGAATGAAGGCGGCAATGTCAATGGCCTCGTAGAGCCCCTCCAGCGGGGCGGTGAGGACGCAGACAGGGGACTGCCCCTGCTGCTCCACCCGATGGTAGCTGCCGGCCACCGGCTCTCCGTCCGGGGTGTAGTCATAACTTCCGGCGGGCACCAGCCAGGTCAGCAGTACCATGACCAGGATGATGGCGAACAGGATGGTGAAGGCGGTGGGCATCTTGATGTTCCGCATGGCGGCTCTGGCCTCCTTTCGATGATTCCGCAACCCGGGTGCCCGCCCGCCCTGCCAGGGCCTCCAGTCCCAGATCCAGCGAGGTGATGATGGCCCTGCGCCCCGGTGCGGAACGGACAAAGTCCACGGCGGCCTGCACCTTTGGCAGCATGGAGCCGGCTCCGAACTGCCCCTGGGCGGCGTATTCCACCAACTGACCGGGGGTGACTTCTCCCAGGTCCTGCTGGTCCGGCTGGCCAAACCGGATGGCCACGGCAGGCACCTCCGTGAGGATCATGAGGATATCCGCCTCCATCTCCTGGGCCAGGCGGCAGGCGGCCAGGTCCTTGTCGATGACGGCAGCCACCCCTTCCAGGGAGCCGTCCTCCTTCTCCACCACCGGTACGCCGCCCCCGCCGCAGGCGATGGACACGGTGGTGTTCCACAGCGTCCTGATGGTGCCGATCTCCACGATGCGCCGGGGCCTGGGGGAGGGGACCACCCGCCGCCAGCCCCGGCCGGAGTCCTCCCGCATGGTGTATCCCCGCTCCTGCTCCAGAACCCGGGCCTGTTCTTCCGTGTAAAAGGGGCCGATGGGTTTGGTGGGGCGCTGGAAGGCCGGGTCGGCGGGGTCCACCACCATCTGGGTGATCACCGTGACCACGGGGATCTGCCGGCCTTCCCGGCGCAGGGCGGCGGTGAGGGCCTGCTGGAGATGGTAGCCGATATAGCCCTGGCTCATGGCGCCGCACACGTCAAAGGGCATGGGGGGCGTCACCGCCTCGGCGGTCTCGCTGGCCAGCAGGATGCGGCCCACCTGGGGGCCGTTGCCGTGGACGATGGCCAGCTCGTACCCGGCGCAGGACAGCTGGGCCAGCTGCCGGGCCGTCCTCTGGGCCACCAGAAGCTGCGAGGCGGCGGTGGGGGGCAGGGATTTGTCCTCCAGGGCGTTGCCCCCCAGGGCCACCACCACTTTCACCGGGCCGCTCATACGGTGGCCACCAGCACAGCCTTGATGGTGTGCATCCGGTTCTCCGCCTCGTCGAACACCACGGAGTGCCTGCCCCGGAACACCTCATCGGTGACCTCCCGGATGTCCACTCCTTTTTCCTTCCACTCCCGGGCCAGCCTGGTCTCAAAGTCGTGGAAGGAGGGCAGACAGTGCATGAAAAGCACGTTGGGATTTCCGGTGTCCTTCAGCATGGCCTCGTCGATGCGGTAGGGGGCCAGGAGCCTGGCGCGCTGGGGAATGAGTTCCTCCTCTCCCATGGAGGCCCAGATGTCCGAATAGAGCACATCCGCCCCCTCCAGATCGGCCCGGTTGTCGGACAGCTTGATGCAGGCCCCGGTTTTCCGGCCCTCCTCCTGGCAGGCGGCCAGGATGGACCGGTCCGCCCCGTCGATGAGCTCCTTGGGGCCGTAGCCCACAAAGTCCACGCCCATCTTGCAGCAGCCGAACATCCAGGCGTAGGACATGTTGTTGCGCACGTCCCCCACGAAGACCACCTTGCACTCCCGCAAAGGTTTGTGCAGGTGTTCCTCCATGGTCATCATGTCCGCCAGGATCTGGGTGGGATGGTCCAGGTCGGTGAGGCCGTTGAACACCGGCACGCCGGAGTATCTGGCCAGGTCGATGACCGCCTGCTGGTCAAAGCCCCGGTACTCGATGCCGTCGAAGAACCGGCCCAGCACCCGGGCGGTGTCCTCCAGGGACTCCTTTTTGCCCATCTGGGAGGAGCCGGGGTCCAGGTAGGTGACGCCGCCTCCCTCGTCCCGCACCGCCACCTCGAAGGAACAGCGGGTGCGGGTGGAGGTCTTTTCAAAGAGCAGCACGATGTTCTTGCCCTTCAGGGCCTGACCGCACAGACCCATGCGTTTTTTGGCCTTCAGGTCGTGGGCCAGATCCAGCAGACAGCGGATCTCCCGGGCGGACAGATCCATGAGGGTGAGGAAGGACTTTCCTTTCATGTTGACAGCCATAGATAGTCTCCTTTGCATAAAGTGATGGATGGATGAATGGAGGGAACTGCCTCAGATGGATTCCCGCACCAGAGGCATGGTCATGCAACGGGGGCCGCCCCGGCCCCGGGACAGTTCGCTGCTGGGTATGGTGAGCACTTCGATTCCGGCGTCCACCATGACCTGGTTGGTCACATAGTTGCGGGAGTAGGCGATCACCTTGCCCGGGGCGATGCAGAAGGTGTTGGAGCCGTCGTTCCACTGCTCCCGGGCGGCGTCGATGACGCTGCCTCCCCCGCAGGGGATCAGGGTCACCCGGTCCAGATGCAGGTGCTCCCGGAGAATGTGCTCCAGGCTGCCCCGCTCCTCGGTGATGGACAGACGGCCGCCGTGGTCGCTCTCCAGCACAAACACCCGCAGTTCGGAGGAGATGTTGGGATGCATGGTGAATTTGTCCCGGTCCACCATGGTGAACACCGTGTCCAGGTGCATAAACGCCCGGTTTTTGGGGATGTCGATGGCCAGAATCCGCTCAAAGCCGGCCTCCGGCGTCAGCAGCTTCTTGGCCAGCTGTTCAATGGCCCAGGGCTGGGTGCGCTGGGAGATGCCGATGGCGACCACCTTGTCGCTGAGCACCAGAATATCGCCGCCCTCCACGGTGGCATGGGCGGACCGGTCGTAGTACACCGGAACGTTCCGGTACTGGGGATGGTACTGGAAAATATACTTTGCCAGCAGTGTCTCCCTGCCCCGGGTGACGGTGGACATCCGGTGGATGGATACCCCGGAGCCGATGGCGGCAAAGGGGTCCCGGGTGAAGTAGAGGTTGGGAATGGGGTCCAGCACGAAGGGATAGTAGTCGTCCAGATAGTCTGTGAGGTTTTTCCGGCCGTAGCCCCGGATTTCCGATTTGCGCACCCCCTCCATCATTTTGTCCACCATGTTCTTGGTGGACAGGGCGAGGAAATGCTCGGTCATCATGGCCGTGCGTTTTTCGCCCAGAATTCCTGCCTCGGTCAGATATTCCCGGATAAATTGTGTTTTGATGCCCGGGTCGGAGAGGGACTCTGCGGCCAGGTCGGTAAGATAGACCACCTCTACGCCGTTTTGCCGGAGCAGATTGCAGAAGGCGTCGTGCTCCTCCTGGGCGATTTTCAGATAGGGTATGTCATCAAACAGAAGCCGGCCGATATATTCCGGCATGAGGTTTTCCAGTTCGCGGCCGGGACGGTGAAGCAGGACCCGTTTCAGAGGTCCGATTTCGCTGCGTATGTGAATGGGCGGCAAGGGCATACCATCACTCCTTGTACGTTTTGTATGGACCAGTTTTCCCGCAAAAATATGATTTTATGTATGGGCAAAGAGGGAAGCTGAATAAAAAATCACCCCAGGTCCGAATGAACCTGGGGTGATTTGAAACCGCAAAGGATTCCGGATGGAGATCAGCCCTTGATGCTCTCGGCAAAACGCATCATGAGCTGAGCGATCTCAGCCCGGGTGGCGGTGTTGTTGGGATTCAGAGCACTGGCGCTGCCCTCCATAATACCGGTGGAGACGGCCCATTCAATGGCTTCGCGGGCGCCGGACCAGCCGGGGATTTGGCCGGCATCGGTATAGCCGGACAGGTCGGCATCGGCCTCGGGTTCGCCCACCAGACGCCACATCATGGTTACGGCCTGGACCCGGGTGACATTGCCGCCGGGATTGGAGCCGTCGGAGATACCCTCTTCCATGGCCCAGTCCATACCGGCCTGATACCAGGGAGAGGAACCGGTGGTGTCCACACCGTCAAAGCGGGCCAGCATAGTCATCAGAGCGCCCCGGGTCGTAGTGCCCTGGGGATTGAAGCGGTTGTTGCCCACGCCCTGCATGATGCCCTGCTCGGTGACGTAGGATACAGCCTCATAGAACCAGTTGGTTTCGGAGACGTCGCTGTATCCGACGGTTTCAGGAGCCTCGTTGATGATGGTGATCCGGCCCTGGCCGTGGGGATCGGCGTATTCGCTGCCCACCACTCCGTTCAGTTCCTCCTGGAGGTAGCGAATCAGGATCTCGCTGTCCACCATGACCTCGTCCTGCAGGAGGGTGACCTTGTCTTTGCCGAACATGGTCATGCCGCTGCCGGCATCCTTGAGCATGTAGTTGTGGGAGGCCACAGTGTAGGTGGCCTGAGGATCCATGGGGGCGTATTCCCCGGTTTCGCTGTCCAACACCTGCACGTCGGACACCCGGTAGGCGCAGCCGGCGGTGACTCCAGCGAAGCTTCCGGCTTCATCCAGCTCCACGCTGGTCTGAATGGCGGTGTTGATGGTGTACTTCAAGCCGGACACCTGGAGGAAACTGCCATTCTCGCCTTCTCCAACGTACATTGCCCCCATTTCCAGCGCATCGATGATCTGCTGGCCGGTGACCTCGGCCACGCACATCATATTGCCGTAGGGGTGGACGCCGATGATGTCCCCGTAAGTGACATCGCCGGCGGGGATGTCGACCCGGACGCCGCCGCCGTTGACAAGGCCGATGTCGGCGCCCAGCATAATGCGGTAGGCGTCGGCGCAGAAGTCACCCAAGTTGGTCTCGGCGGAGCGCACCGCCCGCTCACCGGTGTCGGGGTCGTTGACAGTCAGGTCCACCTCGCTGGTGCCCACCACCTCGGCGGCCATTCCCAGGTACTGTTCCTGAATTCCCTGGATGAACTCCATGGCAGAAGTGTAACTCTGGGTGGCGGTGTCCACGTCCGCCAGGGGCACCAGCTCAGTGGTCAGGGTGCCGTCGGAGGCGATGACCAGTTTGCCGATGGATTCGGACTTGGTGCCGGTCTGGGCCAGAAGTACATCCTCGCCTTCGGCGTTCTCCACGGTCTGGGAGGAAACCACCGTGTGGGAGTGGCCGTCCAGCACCACATCGATGCCGGTGGTGTTGGCGATCACTTCGGTGGACATATAGGGAGAGGTGGAGGGGTCCACGCCTAGGTGGGCCAGGGCCACCACATAATCTGCCCCCTCAGCCCGAGCGGCGTCCACGGTATCCTGTACCTGAACGTAGAGGTTCTGACCCTGGCTTCCCTCACAGAAACTGTAGATGTAGTTCCCGTTCTCATCTTGGAAGTGAGCGGGGGAGAGCGTGGCGGGGGTGGTGATGCCCACATAGGCCACGGAGACATCTCTGTAGGTGACAATCTGATAGGAATCCAGCACTGGCTCATTGGTGGCCAGATCCATGAAATTGCAGCTTAGGTAGGGGTATTCCGCCTGGTTGTTGACGATGTCCAGGAAGGTCTCCACACCAAAATCAAACTCGTGGTTGCCGGGAATGGCCAGATCGTAGCCGACTTCATTCATGATATCTACAATCCAGCTGCCGTCAGACAGGGCGCCCAGCAGACCGCCCTGGATCGCGTCTCCGTTGTCCACCAGAGTGACGTTGTCCGCTCCGTAGACAGCCTCCATCTCGGCCTTGTAGCCTGCAATGGCGGCATAAGAGACGCCGTCATCGGCAGTACAGTGCACATCGTTGGTGAAAAGAACCACAATGCCGTCTGCCGAATCATCCGCTGCAAAGGCAGGCGCAGCCAGGCTGAAAACCATGGCTAGAGCCAGCAGCAGGGGCAAAAGCTTTTTCTTCACAAAAAAACCACCTTTCTATGTTCCTTGAAGCAATACCTCGGATCTGCGGACAGGCAGCAGACCGAAGCAGGTTTATTCTAACAAAAAAACGGAAAAAAGCAAGGTAAAACTTGGAACGGAAGAGGGACAAACCGGAGATTTTACAAAAACGATATGAAAAGCGCCTCCGGGGCGCGGAGGCGCTTGAAGCACTTATTTTGCCCAGTTGCCGGTGGCGGCGGCGGTGAGGTAGGCGTTGATGAATCCGTCCAGGTCCCCGTCCATGACGCCGTTGACGTTGGAGGTCTCGTAGGCGGTGCGGTTGTCCTTCACCAGCTGGTAGGGCATAAATACGTAAGAACGGATCTGGCTGCCCCACTCGATCTTCAGCTGGGTGCCTTTGATGTCGGAGATCTTGTCCAGATGCTCTTGTTCTTTGATCTGGATGAGCTTGGAGCGCAGCATCTTCATACAGGTTTCCCGGTTCTGGAACTGGCTTCGTTCGGTCTGGCAGGCTACCACAATGCCTGTGGGTTTGTGGATCAGGCGGACGGCGGAGGAGGTCTTGTTGATGTGCTGACCGCCGGCGCCGGAGGAACGGTATACCTGCATCTCGATGTCTTCAGGACGGATATCCACCTCTACGCTGTCGTCAATCTCGGGGGTGACCTCCACTGCGGCAAAGGAGGTCTGGCGCCGGGCGTTGGCGTCAAAGGGGGAGACCCGCACCAGGCGGTGTACTCCGTGCTCGCTCTTCAGGTAGCCGTAGGCGTGGGGGCCTTCAATGCGGATAGCGGCGGATTTGATGCCCGCCTCGTCACCATCCTGGTAGTCCAGAATGGTGTAAGTCAGGCCGTGGCGTTCCGCCCAGCGGGTGTACATCCGGTAGAGCATCTGGGCCCAGTCCTGGGCCTCGGTGCCGCCGGCACCGGCCTGCAGGGAGAGAATGGCCGGGTTGTCATCGTACTCCCCGCTGAGCAGGGTCTCCAGCCGGGCACTCTCCATGTTCTGCAGCAGGGCCTCGTAGCCCTGCTCCACTTCCGGAATCAGGGAGGCGTCCTCTTCTTCGTTGCCCATCTCACACAGGACCATCAGGTCATCCCAGCTGGAGAGGCGCTTGTTTTGGGCGTTGACCTTGCCCTCCAGCTGGCTGATGCGCTGCTGGACCTTCTGGGCCTTCTCCACATTGTTCCAGAACCCTTCAGAGGCGGATTCCGCATGGAGCATATCCAGCTCCCGCTCCGCGCTCTCCAGGTCCAGGGACTGTCCCAGCTGCTCCAGTTCAGGCTTCAGATTGTTGAGCTTGACCTTGTATTCATCAAATTGCAGCATATCATGTCATCCTTTTTCTACCATTCTGGCGTAATCTCGTGACGCTTATTATATAGAATAATGAGGAGGTTGTAAAGGGGGAAGCACCCTGCCGGACCGGGGGAAAATGCCCAAAAAACTGCCCGGCAGGGCAAAAAGCGGGCAGAAGGCGAAACGGGCGGGGTGTATTCCCCGCCCGCGTTACCGTTGACTGATATATGGGTCAGTCTGCCCGGAGAAAATGAGATCGTCAATATCCTGAGGGGGTGTGTGTGGCTCCTGCCGGACGTCTTTGTCTGTCATATTGCATCGCTCCTTTTTTCTGTTTCGCACAGGCTCTGAAATTGGCCGTATACAAAACATCTTATGCACGGGAGCGTGCAAAGATACGGGAAATCCGGCGAAAGGGTGAAAAATTTTTCAGCGACGTTAATCCGATTCCTCCAGGGCGAGCAGGGCGGCCCCCAGGGCGCCGCACAGATCCGGAGCTTCCGGAAGGTAAATCGGCGCGTCCAGCTGTTCTTCCAGCGCGCGGACCACACCCAGGTTCCGGGCCACGCCGCCGGTCATCATGTAGGGGGGCTTTCCCCCGGCCCGGCGCACCATGGAGACGGTGCGGGCGGCAATGGATTTGCACAGCCCGTGGATGATGTCGCTGTCGCTGTGGTTATCCGCGATGAGGGAGATGACCTCCGACTCGGCAAAGACGGTGCACATGCTGGAGATGGTGAGGTCCTGTTTCCACTCCAGCCCCCGGCGGCTCATCTCCGGCAGGTCCAGTTCCAGGGTGCGGGCCATCATCTCCAGGAACCGGCCGGTGCCGGCGGCGCATTTGTCGTTCATGAGGAAGCCGGTGACTGCGCCGGTCTCATCCAGGCAGATGACCTTGCTGTCCTGGCCGCCGATGTCGATGATGGTGCGGGCCTGGGGGTGGAGAAAGAAGGCGCCCTTGGCGTGGCAGGTGATCTCTGTGCGGCTGGCGGTGGCAAAGGGAATGTTGCCCCGGCCATAGCCGGTGGCAAGCACCGAGACAAACGCCTCCGGCCCGGATACGCCCAGCTGACGGCACACCTGGTCCAGAGCTGCCTGGGCCCCGTTCTGGGCCTTGGCCCCGGTGCGCACCACGGCGCTGGCCAGGATCCTGCGCTGCCCGTCCAGCACCACCATATTGGTGGAGGTGGAGCCGCTGTCGATGCCGGCATACAAGGTCCCTGTCTGCCTGGTACCGGCGGCTGGGGCGGGCTTGGACCGCTCCAGCCCCAGACTTTCGGCAAAGGCCTCCAGCCGGGTGGCCAGCTGCCCGGCGGGCTGGGGAGTGAAGTCGGACTCCAGTTTGATCATGGGCAGGGCGAGAGTTTTCTGCAGCTGGGTATACTCAAAGCCGTAGTAATCACAGAACTTCACAGTGTGATAGACAATGCCCTTCAGACCCGGGTGCTCGGTGAGGGCACGCCGGCCGGACAGATCGGCCATGCGCATGCAGGGGGGCATGGACAGCAGGGCCCCGGCGTACCAGTCCATCAGCGCGTCAAAGGACATCCTGCCCGCCTCCGGAGGTAAGGGAGGCAGGGCCCGGTTGCCGGAACAGGTGAGGTCCGCCACCGGCAGGGGCAGTTTGGCGCGCACCAGCTCCAGCAGGGGGCGGCTCATCCGGGCACCCAGCACCGCCAGAAAGGGGCCGGGGGGCAGGGGATGGGCCTGGGCCCGGCTGCACTGCTCCAGAAAGACCGAGCGGCGGAAGGATACGCCGGCGTGGGCGCTGTACTCCCCGGCCAGGCGGATCAGTTCGTCCCGCAGCCGGGTGCGGGCGCAGGGGCCGTCCTGGTGGGGCAGGTCCATCAGGGCCAGAAATGCGTGGGTGCCCCGGCGGGAGAGCACGTCATGCACCCGGCGGGCGGAGTCACAGCAGTCGGTGAAGATGAGCTCCTCCAGACCGCAGCCCTGTTCCAACGCAGCCTTGGCGTGGCAGCACAGGTTGGCGTGGGTGAGACTCTCCGCCAGCTGGAAGTCGGGCACCTCCCGGTCCAGCAGGACCGGATAGCCGCCCAGGGCCTCCAGCAGCTCCACGGGGGTATATTTGCAGGTGTATCCGATCATAGCGCGTCCCCCTCCAGCTGTTCCAGAAAGGCGGATACCCGGGTGGACATCTGCCCGTCGGACACGTTCCGGCTGTCGCAGCCGTCCCCATCCAGCACCAGGGTGGGCAGGCCCGCCGCCTCGAAGGTTTCCTTGGCCAACTGGGACAGGCCCATGGTCTGTTTGCAGCCCCAGTGGCAGAAGACGATGGCCCCTTCCGCGCCGGCCAGCCTGGCTGCGGCCAGGCTGGCCTCCACCCGGCGCAGGGCGGGACCGTTGTTGATGCTGTACACCACCCGGCGGGCCATACTCTCGTAGGGGTGTTCCGGGTCCATGTCCCCCAGGTAGTCAATGGACAGGTCGGTACCCACCAGCTCGCACCGGTCCCGCTCCAGCAGCTCTTTCATGGAGTCCTGCCAGTTGGGCAGGGTGTGCAGCCAGAACACCCGCTTGCGTTTGGGGTTGGAGGGCGGGGCGGCCTTGGCGCAGCGCAGCAGACGGCGGAGATAGTCTTCCGCCTCACTCCGCCCCAGCATCACGTGGTTGGCGATGAGAGAGCACAGTTCCCCGGTCATGGTGGTGTTCAGGGAGACCTGGCCGCGGACGGAGAGGAATGCCCGCTGGGCCTCAATGGTGCGCCGGGAGCAGTCCACCGCGGCGCGCAGGGCGTTTTCATCCAGCTTCCGGCCGCTGAGATCCTCCATCCGGGCGGTGGCCTGGCGCAGCTGACCGGCCACATACGCCACGGCGTCTTCGTTCACCTGATCGGGCACGTCAATCACCACATGGGGTACCTGGTACTGCCCTGCCAGCTGCCGGAAGGAGAGCTGGTTGGCATCGCAGGCCAGCGTGGTGTTGGCGATGAGCAGGGGGGCGGGCATGACTCCGGTGAGGGCCGCTCCCAGCATGGTCTTGTGGTAGGAGCAGAAGCTCTCGGAGATGCCGTATTCCTCCGCCGCCTGACCGAAGACGTGCTGGCAGGCGGTACAGGAAAGATAGGCGGACAGCCCCTCCGGAAACATGGGGTGCAGGCCCAGGGCGTGGATCATCTCACAGGGAAAGAAGATGTTTACCATTACGGCCTGGTCCGGATGGCGGAAGGAGTCCACCAGAGTACCCGCCACGGCGCCGTTCAGCCGCTCATAGGCGGAGACGACGCCGGGCTTGTTGCTGCGGCCGCCGGAGAAACGCACCCAGGAATAGGCGGCATTGAGCAGCCGGCGGGCGGCGCGGGGGTTCTTGGGAACCTGCTTTTCAATCATGGCGCCCAGAATTTCAATGTACTTTTCCATAGAAACCTCACAGTGCAGGAAAAAATCAGGGCCTGCCGCCTGGCGGCAAGCCCTGAATGCAAGAAGCGGCTTATTCGGCGGATATCATGTAATAGTACACGGGCTGTCCGCCGGACAGCAGGGTGATCTCTGCGTTGGGACACAGGCGCTGGAACAGGTCCAGAGCCTGGTTGGCGTCCTCCTCGGAGACGTCCTCGCCGTAGAAAATATTGATGAAATCAGCCTGCTGCTGGCTGTCGGCCAGCGCCAGCTTTTCCAGCAGGTCGCTCATGGACCGGGCGGTGCCGAACAGCTGGCCGTCCGCCAGGGCCATATAGTCCCCCTCCTTGATGGCGAAGCCGTCGAAGTCGGAGTCCCGGGCGGCGTAGGTGACCTCGCTGGTGCGCACGTTGCCCATGGCCTCCTTCATGGCGTCCACGTTGGCATCCACCTCGGCGTCGGGGTCCATCACCAGCATGGCGGATACGCCCTGGGGCACGGTGCGGGTGGGAATGACCACAATCTCCTTGCCCTCCACCAGGCCGACACACTGCTCGGCGGCCATGATGATGTTCTTGTTGTTGGGCAGTACAAACACGATTTCAGACGGGGTGCGGGAGATCTCCCGGAGGATGTCCTCGGTGGAGGGATTCATGGTCTGACCGCCGGAGATGACGCCGTCCACGCCCAGGTCCCGGAATACGGAGGCCATGCCGGCGCCGGCGCATACGGCGACCACGCCGTACTTCTTTTCCGCCGGGGCTACGGCCGGCTCTTCGGCGGACTGCTGCGCGGCCTCGTCCATGTCCAGGTCATCGGTGCTCTGGGGGGTACGGCCGGCGGCCATATCCTCGTACTGCGTGCGCATGTTTTCGATCTTGGCCAGCTCCAGAGTGCCGTATCTCTGGCCCTCTGTGAGGGCGGCGCCGGGGATGTCGGTGTGGACGTGTACCTTGAAGGATTCGTCGTCCTCCCCGATGACCAGACTGTCGCCGATGCCGTTGAGATAGGAGCGGAAGGGGTCCAGATCCACGTTGGGATTGCGCTTGCGCACGATGAACACCGTATCAAAGGTGAAGGTGATCTCTTCGCCGCCCAGAGTGGAAAAGTCTGCCTTCTCCTTGACGGCGCCCTCCCCGTCGCTCTCGGGAGCGGCAATGCCCCGCAGCTCGTCCAGCATGCCCTGGAGAATGATCAGGTAACCCTTGCCGCCGGCGTCCACCACCCCGGCCTTTTTCAGCACGGGGTTCTGGTTGATGGTGTCCGCCAGGGCCAGCTCGCCCTCGGCAATGGCGGCTTCCAGCACATATTCGGCGCTGTTCTGCTCCTGCGCCGCCTCCATAGCCCGCTGGGCAGCCAGACGGGAGACGGTGAGGATGGTGCCCTCGGCGGGCTTCATAACGGCCTTGTACGCGGCGCTGACGCCCTCGTTCAGGGCGGCGGCCAGCACTTCGCCGTCGGCGGTGTCATGCTCCTTCAGACCCTTGGAAACACCGCGGAACAACAGGGAGAGAATGACGCCGGAGTTTCCCCGGGCGCCCCGCAGCAGGGCGGAGGCATTGGCGGCGGCAGCCTGGCTGATGGCATGAGCAGGCTTCTTCTTGGCTTCGGCGGCGGCAGTCCCGATGGTGAGGGACATATTGGTGCCGGTGTCCCCGTCAGGCACGGGGAACACGTTCAGCTCGTTGATGCTCTGCTTTTGGGCGCCAATGGATGCGGCGGCATGGATGATCATGCGTTGGAAAAGAGAACCATCAATGATGTCGATCATAATTCGGATTATTCCTTTCTGTCTGTCCCGGGCTCACCCGATGACCATAGAATCCACGCAGACGGAGACGCTGCGCACCTCAATGCCGGTCAGGCGGTTGACGTTGTATTTGACCTCACTCTGAATGGAGCGGCTCACCGCCATCAGATTGACGCCGTTGTCCACGATGATATGCAGCTCAATGGAAATGGAATCATCCTCGTGGTAGATGATCTTGACGCCCTTGGACATGGACTCTCTGCGCAGCAGGTGAACCAGGCCGTCGGTCTTAGAGCGGAAGGCCATACCTTTCACGCCGTAGCAGCTGGTGGCAACCGCGCCGGTGATGCAGGTGAACACGTCACTGGCCAGGCGGATGCGGCCCTTCTCGGTTTGTATCTTCATGGGACCCTTCCTTTCTATGGGGTGGTATTGCGTATGACGCAGAATCTCACATGGATAATACATTGTATTCCATTTCAGGTGAAAAAACAAGGGGTCTTTTGCGGGAACCCGGGAGGAGAGCGGGAAAAGAACGTACAAAAAAACAGACGGATGCGCGCAAAAACTGACAAAACAGTCCATAGGGTCGGTTTCTTGACAGATCTGCCCGAGCAGCCAGATTCCCGGCAGGAAATTTCAAAGGGCACTTGTAATTTCCGTCGCAATCGTGTAAACTATACACTACCTACGAAAACAAAGGGGGAACTGAAATGAAAGCTGCCCGCTGCATCCTGAAAGCCGCCGCTTTGGTTGCCGTATTAGGCGCTGCATTCTGCGTGATCGCGGCCTATTGGGACAAGATCGTGGACACGTTTTATGCCATCGCCGATAAGGTTGAGGAGAAAAAGGCCAACTGCTTCTGCTCCTCCGAGTACGATGACTACGATGACGGAGAACTTTAAGTACTGAGCAGGATCAAAAACCCCCGGTCAGGCTGAGGCCCGGCCGGGGGATTTTTTATGCCCGTCCGCCTGGACATGCACCGGCGGAAGAACGGCGGCCCTGCAGAACGCGCAAAAAAGCTCCCCCCGCAGTCCCCGATGCGGCCTGCCCCCTGCACCGGAACGGCACAGGGAGGCCATCGGGAGAATGAGACGGTGCGTTTGCCGCACGGCGGACAGAATTGCAGATGGTTTTCCGGCTGAAAAGAATGCGGCCGGGGCGGCAGCCGGGCGGGCGTGCCCCTGTCATCTGAGGCAAAAAGCTTGGATTTTATCGCCTTAAAACGGCAAAAACTGTGAAAGTATGTGATTTTTCTGACGAAATCGGTCGATTTCCGCAGCTGGGAAGTGAAAAAAATCAACGGGAAAAAGAAAAGCAACGCCGCAGGACAAAAATGGAGCATAATCGAAGAAAAAGTGAAAAACGATCACTTTATCGCATGAAATGGGAAAAGACTTGCAAGGACAAAAGAAAAGTGGTACAATTTCTATAAAATCGGGCTCTGTTGAAAGTGTTAAATATATAACGAATTGTTGCGAGCGAGGTGAGGAGACGTGTCTTTTGAAGCAATCCAGAAAGTGACGCAGAGTGAGCAGGCGGCGCAGCAGGAAAAGGCGGATGCTGCGGCCCAGGCCAAACGGATTGTGGCGGATGCCCAGCGGGAGGGCCAGCGGCTGGCTGAGCAGGCCAAGGAGCAGGCGGAAGAGCAGGTCAAAGCCATGCTGAGCAAGGCGGAGGCCGACGCCGCTGCCCGGGCCGCTCAGACGCTGGAAGCCAACCGCGAGGCCTGCGAGAGGATGAAGCAGGAGGCCCGGGGCAGACTGGAGCAGGCTGCCGGGCTGATTGTGGAAAGGATAGGGAAAGACTGATGGCAATTGTCAAGATGAAACGACTGCGCCTGCTGGGGATGCGGCCGGATCGGGAGGAGTTGCTGAGCACGCTTCAGAGGCTGGGGTGTGTGGAGGTGAATGAACCGGATCTGGACCTGTCTGACCCGGAATGGGCGGCGTTGGCCAGGCCGGATGGTCAGGCCCTGACAACGGCCAGGGATCAGAACCATCTGCTGGACAATGCCCTGTCGGTGCTGAGAAAGTACGACAGATCCAAAGGCGGGTTGCTGGCGGGACGGCCCATCGTGAGTACGGCACAGCTGTTTGACGATGAGGCGTACGCCCAGGGCCTTGCCTGCGCCCAGAAAATTGTGGACGCGGAGCGTTCGGTGGCGGCATGGACGGCCGAGCAGGGGAAACTGCGGGCCCAGAAAGCCGCTCTGGCGCCCTGGCTGGCGCTGGATGTCCCCCTGGATCTGGAGGGAGACGGGACGGTGAGCTGGATTTTCGGCACGGTGCCCACCAGCGTTCTGCTTCCCGACCTGGAGGGTGCGGTGGCAGCCGCATCCGAACTGGCCTGCGTGTTTGATGCGGGCAGCGACCGGGAGCTGCACTATTTCCTTCTGCTGTGCCATGCCAGCGCGGAGGACGCCTGTCTGGAGTCCCTGCGGGACCTGGGATTTTCCAGGGCAAACCTGAAGGGCTGGAGCGGAACGGCGGCGGAAAATGAACGGCAGCTGGAGCAACAGATCGGGCAGCTGGAAGATCAGGTTGCCCGGACAAAAGAGGAGATCCTGGCTCTGGCCTCCCAGCGGGAGATGCTGGAGCGCTGTGTGGACCGGTGTGCCCAGGAAATTGCCCGGGAGGAGGCCAAGGGGCGTCTGCTGGACACTGCGGATGCCTTCTTCCTGGAAGGGTGGGCCCCTGCGGAGGACACCCGGAAGCTGGAGGAAGTGCTGGGGGCCAGAGACTGCGCCTGGGAGCTGTCCGACCCGGCGCCGGAGGAGTATCCCCGGGTCCCGGTCCGGCTAAAGAACGGACCGCTCACCCGGTGCATGAACATGGTCACCAACATGTACGCCCTGCCGGTGTACGGCACCGTGGACCCCAATCCGCTGATGGCGCCCTTCTTTATCCTGTTTTACGGCATCATGATGGCGGATATGGGCTACGGCCTGCTGATGATTCTGGGGGCCATCTTCGTTCTGAAGAAGATGAGGCCCCGGGAGGGACTGCGGAACTTTGCCGAGCTGCTGCTGCTGTGCGGAATCAGCACCTTTGTGGTGGGCGCGCTCACCGGCGGCTTCTTCGGGGACTTCCTGCCCAAACTGGCGGCGATCATCAATCCGGAGACCACCTTTACCGCACTGCCCGCCCTGTTTACCCCGCTGGAGGACACTATGGCCATTCTGGTGGGCTCGCTGGTTCTGGGCTTCATCCAGATTGTCACAGGACAGGTGGTCAGCTTTGTCAAGAAGTTCAAGGATGGCCACGGCCGGGACGGCATCTGGGATGAATTGCCCTGGTGGATCATCTACCTGGGGGTTGGCCTGTTTGTCCTGAACGTGGGCAACCTCGCCGGCTATCCGGTGGTGCTGATTGTGGGTATTGTCCTGATGGCCATCGGCTCTTCCAGAAATGCCAAGGGCTTCGGAAAGGTGGGGGCTGTGGTGGGCGCTGTGTACAACGGCGTCACAGGAATCTTCGGAGATGTGCTCTCCTATGCCCGTCTGATGGCTCTGATGCTGTCGGGCAGCATCATCGCCAGCGTGTTCAACACCCTGGGCGGGATCACCGGCAACGTGATCACCTTTGTGATCATCGCCATGATCGGAAACGCCCTGAACTTCGCCCTGAATCTGCTGGGCTGCTACGTCCACGACCTGCGGCTGCAGTGTCTGGAGTTTTTCAAGACCTTTTACCAGGACGGCGGAGCTCCCTTCCGCCCCCTGCGCATTGAAACAAAATATGTAGATGTTGAGGAGGAAAACAATCATGTTGGCTGAATTCTTCGAACTGTTTGGAGGAACTGCACTGGCGTTTCTTGGCGCGGCTCTGGCCGTGGGCCTGTGCTGCGTGGGCTCCGCCCGGGGCACCGGCCTGGCGGGCGAGGCCGCCACTGGGCTTCTGTCTGAGGCCCCGGAGCACTTCTCCAAGTGCCTGATCCTGCAGGTCATTCCCGGCACCCAGGGCCTGTACGGCCTGGTCATCTGGTTCTTCGTGCTGTTCGTCATGGGTGTGTTCGGCGGCGGCATGGAGCAGCTCACTGTGACCCAGGGATTCACCGTTCTGGTCTCCTGCCTGCCTATGGCCATCGGCGGCTACCGCTCCGCGATCTATCAGGGCCGGGTGGCGGCCTCTTCCATCAAGATGGCGGCCAAGCAGCCCAACGACTGGTCCAAGGGCATCATTCTGTGCGTGGTGGTTGAGTTCTACGCGATTCTGTCCCTGCTGGCTTCCATCCTGCTGCTGATGAACGCGCTGTAAGAGGGAAAACCGGTTGAAGGAAAAGGAAAGGCGGGAATGAGCCGTGAACGGAATGGACAAGATCATTGACCGCATCGGCAGCGATGCCCATGCGGAGGCGGAGGGCATCCTGGCCCAGGCCCGCAGTCAGGCGCAGGAGATTCTGGAGCGCAGCCGGGCCCGTTCGGACCAGGAGGTCCAGGAAATTCTGGAGCGGGGACGCCGCAGCGCGGCCCAGCGGGAAGAGCGCCTGGACAGTGCCGCCCAGATGGAGTGCCGGAAGGCAGTGCTGGCGGCCAAACAGGAAGTGATTGAAGAGGCATTTGCCCTGGCGTTGAAGAAGCTGCGGGAGCTGCCCCGGGAGGAGTATGTGCAGCTGCTGGCGCGGCTGGCGGCGCAGGCGTCCTCCACCGGGAAGGAGAAGCTGATTTTCTCCCAGGCGGACCGCAGTGCCGTGGGCAAGGCGGTGGTGATCGCCGCCAACCAGCGGCTGAAGGACGGCGCGCTGACCCTGGCGGAGGAGTGCCGGGATATGGAGGGCGGCTTTGTACTCAGCGACGGTGCGGTGGAGGTCAACTGCAGCTTCGGAACCCTGCTGCGTATGGAGCGGCCCCGGCTCACCGGTGCGGTAGCCGCGCTGCTGTTCCCGTGAGCGGAAAGGAGGCAGGCCCCCTTGAAGGAGATCAAGGACACGGAATATATTTTCATATCCACCCGGGTCAAGGCGATGGAGCGGGGACTGCTCACCCGGGAGCGCATGGAACGGATGCTGGATGCGCCCTCTGATGAGGCGGCGGCCAAGGTGCTGGTGGAGTGCGGGTATCCCGACCTGGCCAGTGTGACCAGCCAGAGCCTGGAAGCGGCGCTGGCCCAGCGGCAGAGCGAGACCATGGCGGACCTGGACAGCGCAATTCCGGACCGGACGGTGCTGGATATCTTCAAAGTGCAATTCGATTATCACAACGCGAAAGTGCTGGTGAAAGCCCAGGCGCTGGGGACGCAGCAGGACCGGCTGCTGATCCGGGGCGGCAGATACGATCCGGACCAGCTGGCGGCGGATTACCGGCAGGGGGACCTGTCCGGCTGCAGTGAGCGCTTCCAGCAGGCGGTCTCCCGGGCGGGCGAGGTGCTCGGCTCCACCGGGGATCCCCAGCAGGCGGATTTTGTGCTGGACCGGGCGTATTTTGAGGAGATGGGCGAGCTGGCGGCCCAGACCGGCAGCGCCTTCCTGGAGGGGTATGTGGCGCTGCTCATTGACGCGGCCAACCTCCGGGCAGCCGTGCGGGCATCCAGGCTGAAAAAGGGCGGAGAATTTCTCCGGCAGGTTCTGGTGCCGGGAGGGAATGTGCCCGTCTCTGCGCTGACTGCCGCCCGGGGAGAAAACCTGGGGAATGTCTTCCACACCGGGCCGCTGGCGGCTGCCGCCGCAGCGGGGGCGGCGGTGTCCGCTCCGGGTTCCGGAGCGCTGACGGAATTCGAGCGCCTTTGCGACAACGCGGTAACGGCCTATTTCGACGAGGGGCGTATGGTGGCCTTTGGCGTGGAGCCCATTGCGGGATATCTCTACGCCCGGCAGTGCGAAGTGACCGCGATCCGGATCATTATGGCCGGCCGTATGGCGGGGCTGGATGGGGACACCATCCGGCGGCGCCTGCGCCGGAGCTATTGCTGAGGAGGCGGAGAGATGGCAAGCTATCGCATTGCGGTGCTGGGCGACCGGGACAGCGTGCTGGGCTTTCAGGCCCTGGGGCTGTCGGCGTTTCCCGTCCAGGGCCCGGAAGAGGCACGGACCATCCTCCACCGGATTGCCAAAGAAAACTACGCGGTGGTCTATCTGACGGAGACTTTGGCAGTGGAGATGGAACAGGATATTGCCCGTTATAAGGACGCGCTCACCCCTGCCATTATCCTGATTCCAGGAAAAGAGGGATCTCTGGGTATCGGTATGCGGAACATCAAAGCGGCGGTGGAGCGGGCAGTGGGAGTGGACATTCTCTGATCTGAACGCAGCCATCATGTCCTGCGACACCCCGGCAGAAGGGTGTGGACAGAAGAACAAACTGACCGCAGGAAGGAAAGGTAGACAGTATGGGTAAAATTGTTAAGGTCTCCGGCCCCCTGGTGGTGGCCACCGGGCTGGCGGACGCCAATATGTCCGACGTGGTCCGGGTGGGTCCCCAGCGGCTCATCGGTGAGATCCTCACCATGAGCGGCGACTCTGCCTCCATTCAGGTGTATGAGGAGACTTCAGGCCTGGGGCCCGGCGCCGAGGTTGTGACCACGGGGTTCCCCATGAGCGTGGAACTGGGCCCCGGTATGATTGAGAATATTTATGACGGCATTCAGCGGCCCCTGGAGGAAATCAAGAAAAAGGCGGGCAGCAACAACCTGCCCCGCGGCGTGGAAGTGCCCCCCATTGACCCGGAGAAGCTGTGGAAGTTCACGCCCGTGGCCAGGGCCGGCGATCCGGTGACCGGCGGCGACGTCATCGGCACTGTGCCCGAGACCCCCTCGGTGCTCCACAAGATCATGGTGCCCCCCAATCTGAAGGGGACGCTGAAGAGCGTGGTTCCCGCCGGGGCATACAACGTGAAGCAGCCTGTGGCGGTGCTCACCCGCGAGGACGGCACCGACGTGGAGCTGACCATGAGCCAGCGCTGGCCGGTGCGTGTGGGCCGGCCGTACAAGCACAAGTATCCTCCCGCCCGGCCCCTGTCCTCCGGACAGCGGATTGTGGACACCTTCTTCCCGGTGGCCAAGGGCGGTACCGCCGCCATCCCCGGCCCCTTCGGTTCGGGCAAGACGGTGATGCAGCACCAGCTGGCCAAATGGTCTGATGTGGACATCGTGGTCTACATCGGCTGCGGCGAGCGGGGCAACGAGATGACCGATGTACTCCGGGAGTTCCCGGAACTGGTGGACCCCCGCACCGGGGAGTCCCTGATGAAGCGCACGGTGCTCATCGCCAACACCTCCGACATGCCGGTGGCCGCCCGGGAGGCGTCCATCTACACCGGCATCACCATCGCGGAATATTTCCGGGATATGGGGTATGACGTGGCGGTCATCGCCGACTCCACCTCCCGCTGGGCAGAGGCCCTCCGGGAGATGTCCGGCCGGTTGGAAGAGATGCCCGGCGAAGAGGGCTATCCCGCCTATCTGGCCTCCCGCCTGGCCCAGTTCTACGAGCGGGCGGGCAGCGTGGAGTGCCTGGGCAGCGAGGACCGGAGAGGTTCCCTCACCGCCGTGGGCGCCGTGTCTCCCCCCGGCGGCGACCTATCCGAGCCGGTGAGCCAGGGCACCATGCGCATTGTGAAGGTGTTCTGGGCCCTGGATGCGCAGCTGGCCTACAAGCGGCACTTCCCGGCCATCAACTGGCTGAGTTCCTACTCTCTGTATCTGGACTCGCTGAAACCCTGGTTTGATGAAAATCTGGGCAAGCAGTTTCTGCAGAACCGGGAGCGGGCCATGACCCTGCTCCAGAGCGAGGCCAGCCTCAACGAAATTGTTCAGCTGGTGGGCAAGGACTCCCTGTCCCCGGCAGACCAGCTCACCCTGGAATCCGCCCGTATGGTGCGGGAGGACTTCCTGCAGCAGAACTCCTTTGTGGACGTGGACTCCTTCTCCACCTACGACCGGCAGGAGAAGCTGCTGGCCATGATTCTGGACTACGACCGGCTGTGCCGGGCCGCCATTGAGAAGGGCGCACCTGTGGCAGAGCTGTTCTCCATCCCCAGCCGGGAGCGCATCGGCCGGGCCAAATCCGTCCCCGAGGATCAGTATGCGCAGACCTACGGGGAGATCGCGGCGGAGATGGAGCGGGAGATTGAAGCGGTGAGCGAAAAGGCAGGTGAGCAGCAGTGATCAAAGAATATCGAACCATACAGGAGATCGTCTCCCCGCTGATGATGGTCAAGATGGTGGAGAACGTCACCTATGATGAATTGGTGGAAGTGGAGCTGCCTGACGGCGGCATCCGCCGGGGCAAGGTGCTGGAGGTCAACGGCGACACCGCTGTGGTCCAGCTCTTCGAATCTGCCGCCGGCATCAACCTGGCCCAGTCCAAGGTCCGGTTCCTGGGCCATCCCCTTCAGCTGGGGGTGTCCGGGGATATGCTGGGCCGGGTGTTCAACGGCATGGGCCGGCCCATTGACGGCGGGCCGGAGATCCTGGCCGAGGAGTACCGGGACATCAACGGCCTGCCCATGAACCCGGCCGCCCGGGACTACCCCAACGAGTTTATCCAGACCGGCGTGTCCACCATTGACGGTCTGAACACCCTGGTGCGCGGGCAGAAGCTGCCCATCTTCTCCGGCTCCGGTCTGCCCCACGCCAATCTGGCCGCCCAGATCGCCCGGCAGGCCAAGGTGCTGGGGGACGACGCGGGCAACTTCGCCGTGGTGTTCGCCGCCATCGGCATCACCTTCGAGGAATCGGAGTTTTTTGTCCAGGAGTTCAAGCGCACCGGGGCCATTGACCGCACGGTGATGTTCTCCAATCTGGCCAACGACCCCGCCGTGGAGCGCATCTCCACCCCCCGTATGGCACTGACCGCCGCGGAGTACCTGGCCTTTGAGAAGAACATGCACGTGCTGGTCATCCTCACCGACATTACCAACTACGCCGAGGCCCTCCGGGAGGTGTCTGCGGCCAAGAAAGAGGTGCCGGGCCGCCGGGGCTTCCCGGGATATTTGTACACCGACCTGGCCACGATGTATGAGCGGGCGGGCCGCCAGCTGGGCAAGCCCGGTTCCATCACCCTGATCCCCATTCTCACCATGCCGGAGGATGACAAGACCCACCCCATTCCCGACCTGACGGGCTATATCACCGAGGGGCAGATCATTCTGTCCCGGGCGCTGTACCGGCAGGGCATCCACCCCCCGGTGGACGTGCTGCCCTCCCTGTCCCGCCTGAAGGACAAGGGAATCGGCAAGGGAAAGACCCGGGAGGATCACGCGGATACCATGAACCAGCTCTTTGCCGCCTATTCCACCGGCAAGGACAACAAGGAGCTGATGTCCATCCTGGGCGAGGCTGCCCTGACGCCCACCGATCTGCTGTACGCCAAATTCGCGGATGAATTTGAGCGCCGGTATGTGAACCAGGGCTACGAGGAGAACCGTTCCATTGAGGAGACGCTGGATCTGGGATGGGAGCTGCTGTCCATCCTGCCCCGCAGTGAGCTGAAACGGATCCGGCAGGAGTATATTGACAAATACCTCCCGAAGAAGGAGGGGTGATCCATGGCGGTCATGAATGTCAATCCCACCCGCATGGAGCTGACCCGGCTGAAGGGCAAGCTGCGCACCGCCCAGCGGGGCCACAAGCTGCTCAAGGACAAACGGGATGAGCTGATGAAGCGGTTTCTGGATACGGTCCGGGAGGTGCGCGCCCTGCGCGCCCAGGTGGAGGAGGAGCTGATGCGGGTTCACGGCTCCTTCACCGTGGCCTCCGCCCTGATGAGCGGGCCGGCCATGGAGCAGGCCCTGATGTACCCCAAGCAGAGCGTGGAGCTGGACATGACCTTTCAGAACATCATGAGCGTCAATGTGCCCCGCTATGAGTTCCGGACCCGGACCAAGGACAACGGCGACATCTATCCCTACGGGTTTGCCAATACCTCCGGTGAACTGGATGACGCCGTGGAGGCCCTGGGAGAGGTGCTTCAGTCCATGCTGAAGCTGGCGGAGATCGAGAAGACGGCCCAGATGCTGGCGGAGGAGATCGAGAAGACCAGACGCAGGGTAAACGCCCTGGAGTACGTGGTGATTCCGGATACGGAGGATACCATCCGGTATATCACCATGAAGCTGGATGAAAACGACCGCGCCACCACCACCCGCCTGATGAAGGTGAAAGATATGCTCCTGGCCCAGGCCATTGAGGAGCAGAAAGCCCGGGATGCCCGGGCCCTGGAACAGTTCCGCTGAGCGGAATGGCAGAAGGATAAGAACAGCCCCCGGATCCGGCAATCTTGAACCGGATCCGGGGGTTTTTCAGAAAAAACGGCCCTGGGGGCCCGGCGCTGACCGGGCCCCCAGGGCTTTGGTTGGTTCACGAGCAAAAGGGAACGGCAGGAGGATTAACCCTTGTCGGTACCCACTTCGATGGCGGCCAGATAGCCGCTGCGGGTGGCCTGGTCCACCTTGCCGGGATGAATGGCGTCGCCGATCACCCAGGTGCGCAGGCCGGCGGCCTCGGCGGCAGCCTTCAGCTCGGAGATATCCACGCTCTTCATGCCCAGAGCATAGAGCACGGTGTCAGCGGGCAGGACCTGGACGCCGTCGGTGTTCTCCACCTTCACGCTGTCAGCGCGGATCTCCAGGCAGCGGGTCTTGGGCATGGACACCATGCCGCACTTCTCCATCTCCCACACCAGAGCCTCACGGTACATGCCGAAGGACTCGTTGGCGATGCGGTCCAGCATCTCCACCACGGTGACCTGGTGGCCGCACTTCTGGAGATAGAGGCCGGCTTCGCAGCCAACCAGACCGCCGCCCACCATGACGATGGTGTGGCCGGGCTTCACTTTGCCGTCGTACATATCCATGGCCTGGTGCGCGTTCTCAATACCGGGCACCGGGGGATGGGAGGGCAGGGAGCCGGTGGCGAAGATGACGCCGTCGGCGCCGAAGCTGGCGATATTCTCGGGGGTGACGGTGGTGTTCAGGCGCACGTCCACATTCCGGCGCTCCACCTCGCGCACCAGCAGGTCCTTGAAGTTGCGCAGGTCGGGCTTGTCCGTGTCCACATCGGTGAACCGCAGCAGGCCGCCCAGATAGTCGGACTGCTCGGCCAGGATCACCTTCTGACCCCGGTCAGCGGCAGTGATGGCGGCCTGGAGGCCAGCGGCGCCGCCGCCCACGATGAGGACGGTCTCGCACTTGTCGGCGGGAGCCAGGGTGTCGGGATCAAAGGGCAGGTGAGCCAGGGGGTTGATGGTGCAGTGGCCCACGTACAGGGCCAGCTCTTCGCTGGTGAAGGGCAGGTCGTCATAGCCCTCTTCGGGAGAGCCGGGGAAGCACTTGTAGCAGCGCAGGCAGCGGCGGATCTGATCGGCGTGGCCGGACTTGGTCTTGTTGGCAAACTCGGGGTCGGCCAGCATCTGGCGGCCCAGGATGACGAAGTCCACCTTGCCGTCGGCAATGGCCTGCTCGCACATCTCGGGGGAGTTGATGCCGCCCACGGCGCCCACCGGCAGCTTGGTGTAGCGCTTGATGATGGCGGCGTTGTCAATGTTCAGACCGTGGGGATGGAACATGCTGCTCTCGGTGCCGGACTTCACAGACTCCTCGTAGATGCCGCAGGTGACGTGGACGGAGGTGATGTAGGGCTCGGCCATGGCGACGAACTCGCCGGTCTCCTCGGGGGTGATGCCGCCGGGCTGGTGGTCGGTGCCGTCGATGCGCAGCTCCACCAGGAAGTCGGGGCCCACCGCCTCCCGCACGGCCTTGAGGATCATCAGGGGGAACTTGGCCCGGTTCTCCAGGCTGCCGCCGTAGCCGTCGGTGCGGGTGTTCATCAGGGGGGAGAGGTACTGGGTGAAGATGAAGCCGTGGCCGCCGTGGATGAGAATGCCGTCAAAGCCAGCCTTCTGCATGTAGGTGGCGGCGACAGCGAAGTCCTTGGCGATGCGGACCATGTCGTCCTCGGTCATGGCGCGCACCTTCACGCCGGCCAGGTTGGTGGTCTCCACCGGGCCGATGGCCTCCTGGTCGGGGCCGAAGGGCACCTTTTCCTTGCCGCAGTGGACCAGCTCGGCCAGGGCCACGGCGCCGTGGCGCTTGATGCGCCGGGCGTACTCGCCCACGGCGTCAAAGGTCTCGGGGTCCTCCTCAGGCTTGGCGAAGTCGAAGGGGCGGAAGCCGGGAATGCGCACGGCGTCCACGAAGTTCACGTCGGTCTCGCCCACGATGACGCAGGCGTTGCCGCCCTTGGCGCTGCTTTCCAGCTTGCGGTAGGTGAAGTCCCGGGCGTCGGGGTTCTGCACGATGAGGCCGAAGGCCATGGGGGCGCTGACGATGCGGTTGCGGTAGGTGACCTTGCCCACCTGCATGGGGCTGAACAGATGCTCAAAGCTCATGATAAACGATCTCCTTTCAGGTTTTAATCCAGCTCAGGGAAGTGGATGTTCTGGTACTTGGGCAGCCGCTCGGCCACCAGGTTCCGCTTGGCGGGATCCATGAAGAAGCCGCCCTGGGTCTCGGCGATCTCGTCACAGTGGACGCCGCGGCCCTCTTCGGTGGTGCGGTCCCGCTCCAGGCCGTTCTCCGCGATGACAAACTTCCA
>CALWXG010000012.1 GCA_944385435.1 uncultured Oscillospiraceae bacterium | reverse complement strand
TAGATCCCGGCTTCCAGGGCGCATTCCAGCACGTTCTTGTGGTCGGGCACGTTCAGCGTGATCCCGTCGATGGTGATCATAGCCATTGGGGTTTATTACCTCCTTCGGAGTTTTGCCGCGCGCGGTTCTGCTGCGTGGCGCAGCGGTACGCCTGTCAGTTCTGCAGGTTGAACAGCGGCGGATAGGGTTCTTTTGTCTCATCGGCAAAGTCCACAGAGGACAGAGCCTGTTTGCCGTAGCTCTTCAGGGCGTCGTAGATAGCCTTTTCAAAGAAATTGAGAGAGCTGCGTTTTTTGCTGAACATATAGATGGAAGTACAGTTGGGCACGCCGAAACCGGTGAGCGGGATGGCCAGCAGCTGCCCGCGGAGAATGTAGGGATCGTTGACCAGGTTCCGGCCGGTCAGAATGGTGATCATGTCAGCGCATTCCGCCACGGTCTGCTTGACAAACTCCACACCCGGCAGCACGGCGATGCAGTGGAGCTGTCGGATCACATCGCTGAACACAGTCCCGTTGGGGACCGCGGAGTAGTGATACGGGGCGACAAAACGCTCCTGCGCCAGCTGTGCCACATCCACCATGGACTGACCCGCAAATTTGGAATTGTCCGGGCGAACACAGAGGTAAAACCGGTCGATGCCCAGGGGAATGGCCTCAATGCCGCTGCGCTCCGCCTGTGTGACGGAGGGCTCCACCTCCACCTGGGAGTCCAGGGAGGTGACGCCGATGTTGGCCAGACCATCCACGATGGAGGAGACCAGCTTGCGCCGCTCCACCTCGTGGAAAATGATGGAGGCGGATTCCCTGGAGTCCAGCTCCAGCAGGGTCTTGGTCAGATAGACCGAGAGGAACGCACAGGTGGTGGAATCCCCCAGGAAGTGGACCCGTTTTTCCAGACTGCTGTCCAGCTGGCAGTACTGAAGCATTTCCTGATATTTGGTGACGATCTCCTCGGAATAGCGCAGGATTTCCTCACCTTTTTCCGTGGGAACCACTCCGTTGGGCAACCGGTGAAACAGACGCACACCCAGTTCTTCCTCAATGGATTTGATGATGGCGCTGAGCGTGGTCTGCCCGATATACATTTTCTTTGCGGCGGCGGAAATGGATTTGCATTTTTCCACCTCCCGCAGGTAATTCAGGTGTTCGATCTTCACAAATTGCCCCTCCTTCCCGGTGGCCTGCAGACAATATACTATGTTTCACGAATTTTGAAAAGAGGAGCCTCCGGCCGGAGGCTCCTCTCCACGTAGGGCGAATGAGTGAACAGAGATTTTTCTGGTCAGCGCAGGAGCATATCCAGAACGGGGAATACGATGATGCCGATGATGATGTAGAGCACCACGGCGAAGGTAGTGGTCTTGAGGATCTCGGGCTTGGTCAGGTCGGTGTTGCTGTACATCAGCGGGCTGACGGCGGCGGCGCCGGGGAGGATGAAGCCGAAGCAGGCGGTGTACATCACGGCGATGGCGGCCACGTTCATGTTGCAGCCGGCGGCCTGGAAGATGGGTACCGCGATGGGGATCATCATCATGCCGATGCCCATGTTGGAGGCCACGTTGGTGAGCACGCAGGCCACGATGATGACGAAGGCGTAGACCACGAAGGCGGACTTGCCGGCCAGCAGGGGCACCAGGGTGCGGGAGAAGAAGGCCATGAAGCCGCAGGCCTCATTGGTCAGGGCAGAGGACAGGCAGGTGGCGATACCAACCAGGAGGATGGGGCTCCAGGAGATGCCGCCCATGACCTTGGTGAACTCCAGGACGGGCTTGCCTTCCTTGGTCTTGATGATGCACAGGATGACCAGGGCGATGCCGAAGATGCCGGGCAGGCCCAGGGTGGTCATGGCTTTGGCGAAGGCGCCCTCGCCGGTGAGGAAGTTGGTGAAGATGGACAGCAGCATGCTCACGATCAGCACGATGAGGATGGCCAGCTGGCTGCCGTTCAGGCGCAGCTCACCGGGCTGGACCTCTTTGGGACGGTAGTTGGCGATGGGGGTGAAGTCCACCTTGAACAGGGGCTTCATGACGGCCACCATGATGATCATCATCACAATGCCGATGATGAAGGTGACCAGGATGTACAGGCCGATGTTGGCGGGGGCGCCGGAGGCGCCGGCGAAGATGTTGCACAGGGCATACTGCCAGCCCTTGATGGGGATGACGAACTCGCCCAGGCTGGAGGCCACCACGGCGTAGATGGTCATGGTGACGAAATAGCGGTGGCGCATGGACACGCCCACCTCGTCCGCCATCTTGCGCAGGATGGTCCAGCAGATGAAGATCATGGCCATGGCGAAGGTGACGGAGGAGATCAGGAAGAAAGCAAACAGGAACACGAAGGTGAACAGATAGGGCTTGCCGATCCACATCTTGCGGGTGATGAGCCAGTGGGCCATCTTTTTGTCGGCACCGGAGGCGGTGAGGCCGGAGGTCATGGCGCAGATACACAGGATGTTGAACACCATCATGGCGCCCAGGGAGCTGCTGATGGCCTCAATGACCGTGCTGAAGCCGGTGCAGCCCAGGGCGACAATGGCCAGGATACTGGGCCACACAGAGCCGCCCACGCTGGACCACAGGATCACGACGCCGATGAAGACGCCCAGGACGCCCATGCCCACGGGGGTGATCTCAGGGGCGAAGGGTGTGATGTACTTACCGAGGAACATGATAGCGACACAGATGATGACAATGGCATAGTAAACCACAGGGTTTTGCCGTTTGACGGCCGCTGCTTTCTGATTTGACATACACTAGAACCTCCTTCAAATCTCTCGTTTCGATATCTCCAATAGACCGCGGCGGATGGGCCGCGGAAAACGGACAGAGGGAACCATGGTTTTGCTGCGGTTTGCCGGGTCAGAAGGGGAACGGCGTTCCCTCTGCTGCCTGCAGGGCAGCCAGGGCGGCGCCGATGTCTTCCATGGCCAGGCCGCAGCTTTCAAACAGGGTGATGGTCTCCCGATCCCCGGGTGTGCGCCCGGGGCAGGTGCCGGTGAGTACATTGCCCAACTCGCCGGCGATTTCCGCCATGCTGTAGCTGCCCTCCTGGATGGGGATGAGCAGGTCGCCGGTGGCCTGGGGCATGGAGAGCAGGCTGTCCACATAGACCCGGCTGCGGCGCAGCACAGACAACTCCAGTTCCCTGGCAATCGGGCCGCAGGCGCCCACGGCGTTGACATGGGTGCCCGGACTCAGCCACTCTCCCCGCAGAACGGGGGTGCGGGAAGCGGTGACGGTACAGACGATGTGGGCGCCGGCCACGGCCGACTCCGCGTCGTCTGCGGGAGCGGCCTCCACACCGGTGTGCGCGGTGATGGTGCGGCAGGCCGCCTGACAGGCCGCCCTGTCCCGCCGCCACACCCGGATCTCCCGGATGGGCCGCACACGGCACAGTTCCACGGCATGGGCCACAGCCTGACCGCCGCCGCCCAGAAGACAGAGGACAGAGGCGTCCGGAACCGCCAGCGCCGCGGTGGCCGCGGCGGAGCAGGCAGCGGTGCGGGCCAGGGTGATGTACTGCGCGGACACGATGCCCCGCAGCGCGCCGCTTTCCAGGTCGAAAACCTGGATGGTGCTCTGGGCGGTGTCGACGGCGTCTTTGCCGGGAAACACGGCGGTCTTACATCCCCACACGCCCTGGCTGCGCAGCACGGCGGTCATAACCGCCAGGATGTTTCCGTTGGAGTGACGGATGGCGCTGCGGGGCAGGTTTTCCGCCTCGCCCCGGGCCAGCTGACGAAACAGCGCGTCCATGGCCGGAACCAGCGAGACCGGTTCCAGGGCCGCACGCACCTGCTCGTCAGAGAGAAGCATTGCGGCACCCATCGCTCAGAAGTTGTCCCGCTCTTCCGGGAAAATCCGTGGGAGCAGCCGGGCCAGGTTGGTGAATTCCTTGATGTTGTGGAGCAGCAGGGATCTGGGCAGCCCTTCTGGGTAGGTGATGTCATCGCCCCGGGCGACCTTGCCGTCAATGAGCCGCCAGCCGAACCAGAAGCGGCTGCGCAGTTCCACGCCTCCCTCTACGGGGCGGACAAAGTGGAGGGAGACGGTGCGCACGTCATCCGAGGCCATGGCGATGATGGTGCCGGGGAAGGCCTCATACAGGTCCCGGTCAAAGCCCAGTTCCACCGGGTGAATGAAGGGGACCACAACGTCTTTGGGGGCGGCGCCGAAGCCTTCCGTGATGTCGTGCCGGGTACCCCACAGCCGCTCCCGCCAGGAGAGTTTGGGATCCCTGGCCTGCTCCGGGTTGCGGGTCATGGCGTAGAGGTGATCGTCCGGGTCCCAGATTTTGTACCGCAGCGGGTCCAGACAGTGCCAGGTGAACCACCAGTCGAACATCTCGGGGGTGACATTGGGCATGAACATGCGGTTTGCCATATAGGCCGAGCCGTCCGGCAGAATGCAGTAGCCCATCTCGCCGGGGAGATGGCCGGGCTCAAACAGCCGGTTGATCTCGGAGGGCATGAGCACCTCTTCCGGGGTCAGCCGGGCGGCGGCCGCCTTCTCATTGAGCAGCGGGTCCACAGGGGCCATTTTCTCAACGTAATACTTATAGTAGGATTTCTGTTTGTCCTCTTCGGAAATCGGGAGAATCGGGTTCATAAAATCACTCCTTTTTCCTTGCCTTAGTTCTCCTTGCTCTTGGCGATGTAGTCTGCGGCGTATTCGCCTGCCATTCTGCCGGAGTTCAGGCAGAAGGCCATGGTGTTGCCGCCCAGCAGGAACGGATAGGTGTCGCCGTAGATGTCGCAGGCGTCAGTGCCCACGGCGTACAGGCCCTTGATGGGATAGCCGTCCTCCTTGACCACTTCGGTCTTGTAGTTGATTTTCAGACCGCCGAAGGAGCCATAGGCGCCGGGGAAGGACTGGATGCAGTAGAAGGGGGGCTTGCGGACGGGCCGCATGAAGTTGCGGTCCTTGCAGAACAGGCTGTCGTAGCCTTCGTCGCAGTCGGAGTTGTAGGTCTCCAGGGTCTCCTGCAGGCCCTCCAGGTCAATGCCGGTCTGCTGGCACAGTTCCTCGATGGTATCACATTTGAAGAAGTAGGGATAGCCGTTGGCCAGGGCGTCCTCAGCCTCCTTGTCGAAGTAGTCGAACACGTCGGTGCCCTGGATGCCAAAGATGTCAATGCCGTGCTTCTTGTAATACCGGAGGGTGGCGTTGTCCATGATGGCGAAGCAGGTGTGGCCGGGCTGGCGGTTGATGGCGTTGCCGGTGGTGCAGGTGTTGGCAATGCAGTCCTCAGGCATGAAGCGCTCGCCCAGTTTGTTGACCCACAGTACGGGCTGGCGGAACGCGCCCTCCAGGTGGAAATGGGCCAGGTTGTCGGGAATCTGATACATGAGATCCAGCTTGATCTGACCCCGGGCGGCGCCCACCTCCCAGGCCATCTTGATGCCGTCGCCCACGTTTCCGGGGATGCGGAAGGAGAACAGGTCCTTGCCCCAGGTCAGGCCGGTGTGCTCCTTGAGCATCTCCGGGTTGTCGCCGCAGCCGCCGGTGGCCAGGATGACCGCGCCGGCCCGGACTTCCAGCTCCTCGCCGTCCACGGACTGGGCGAGCACGCCCACCACTTTCCCGTCCTCCATGATGAGCTTCTTGCCCGGCGTCTCCAGCAGGATGTTCACGCCCAGCTCCCTGGCACGCTCGGCCATGGCCTTGGTCATGCGGGCGGCCACCCGGGGCCCGATCCGGCCGCCTTCCGCGGGCTTGACCGCGTGACAGGTGCGCTCCGGCTCGGCATAGGCCCGCATCCGGGTGGGGGTGTACAGGGTGGTATTGCGGTAGACAAACTCCACGCCCATGTCTTCCAGCCATTCGAGGGTGGAGGCGCTCTTCCGGTAGTAGTCGTACACCAGCCGGGCATCCACCATCCAGTGGGACCAGTGCATATGCTTGAGGAAAGCCTCGTCGGCCGTCAGGTTGTAGCCCACGGCGGCCTGGTGTTTGGTGCCGATGGCCAGCGGGCCCACGCCCATGCTGGCGGCGCCGCCGGTGGTCTTGGACTTTTCCAGGGCAATGACGCTCAGGCCCTGTTCCGCTGCCGTAATGGCCGCTGCCAGGCCGGACAGGCCGGCCGCCACCACGACCACATCCGCTTGTAAGGTTTTCATGGTGTGTCCTCCTTGTGATTAGGGTTTGACAGGTTCCAGGTAGCTGCGCAGCTGGGCAGCCTTTTCCTGGATCAGATCCTTGTTCTGGTGGAAGCGCTGGGCGCCGCTGCGGATGGCGCCCATGTGCTTCTGATCGCCGTACTCAGACCAGCGGCTGAGCTCGGCGGGAGTCTCCCAGCGGATGACGGGCTTGCCGTCCTCCTCGGTCACGTGGGCCACCGTGTTGCAGGTGGGGCAGATCAGCTTTCCGTGATAGAGCTGCAGGTGACTGCCGTGGCACAGGGGGCAGACTTCCTCGCAGTCGCCCCGGTAGGTGTGCTCCACATCCTGAGCCAGCACCACACTGGCCACATTTTCGCCCAGCTTGTAGGCCCGGGCCAGCAGCTCGTCCTCCAGGATGACCAGGCCGGGCTCGGAATTGTTTTCCACCAGCATCTGATCCACCAGGTTCAGCTTGCTGCCGCAGTGCTCGTTGGCCACAAAGTTCAGCACAGGCATCAGGAAGTTGGTCCAGTCGCTGCCGCCCACGCCGATGGTGGCGGCGAATTTGGGCTGAGCCGCGCAGCGCTCCTTCAGCTGGGAGAGGAAGCAGTGCTTGCGGTTGTTGGCGTCCAGCATGCGGCCGGCCACCGTCAGGTTGTAGCAGGGTGCGCCAATGATGAAGCCGTCCGCCTCCAGGACCAGATCCACGTACTTCGCATAGTCATCGGCTTCGTCCGGAATGGTGCATGCGGACTGAAGCCCGGAGTACTTGCGCATGATGCAGGCAGTACATCCGGTACAGGGAAGGATCTTGAAGTCCTGCAGGCGGAGGAACTGCACCTCGCAGCCTGCGGCCTCGGCGCCCTTCAGCGCCTGTTTCGTCAGCAGTTCGCAGTTTCCGTTGCGGCGTCCTGCGCTGATGCCCAGAATCTTCATTTTTACCAATCCTTTCTCTCTTGAACTGCAGGAAATGTTCTTTGCCAAGAAAATATCAAAAAAACAACGGAAAAACAGTAGATTTTCCGCTGGAATTTGGTATAATCATCAGGAGACTACTGTGCACTTTGTGCATTTTTGTGTTTGGAGTGATGAAAATGAATCTGACACACAATATCATTTCGGACTATTTCACCCGCAAAAAATGGCCGTTCCGCATCAGATTGGCGGGAAAACGGAAGGAATATGTGTCAGTCCGGTTATACTATCCCGGCTGTGAACTGCTGCCGGATCATCTCTATGTGACGCAGGCCGGCGGAGACCTTGACGCGGCCAGGGATGCGGACCTGTGCGTACTGACCGAGGACAAGGACGCACAGCCTCAATGGGTCCGGTATGCGGTGGAGGCGGACGGTACGCTGCCCGAATTTTTCTCTCAGCTTCAGGAGCTGTCGGAGGTGCTGCGCCAGTGGGATGAGACCCTCTCCCATCTGCTCATCAACAGCGGCAGCTTTCAGGAGATCCTGGATGCCAGCGCCCATGTGCTGCGCGGCCCCTGCTTTTTCCTGGACAATCAGTTCCGGGTGCTGGCCCAGTGGGGCAGGGAGCTGCTGGACAGCAGCGCCAGCCCTTATTTTGCGGAGACCCTGGATACGGGGCGGTCTCCGGCCCGGTTCTTTGAGGACCTGATGAACATGCCCTCCGATCAGCGGGCCGCCTATCACCCGGGCATGAATACAGTCACCAGCGTCCACAGCTTTTCCAAAAAGGGGGAACTGCTGGCAAACTGTGTGATTGACGGCGTGCCGGTGCTCCGTTTCGGCATGGTGCGGGTGGAGGACGACAGCGGAAACGGCGTGCGGGACATCATCAAGAACCTCATGCGCCGGCTCAAGGAGAGCGCCGGCCTCCGGGATCTGGCCGGCAGCGTCATAGACTCCTCGGACTCCCTGTTTTCCCAGCTCATCGACGACCCGCAGCATCAGCGCTTCAATGAGATCAGCGCCAGCCTCGGGCTGCAGAACGACCGGTGCTTCACCCTGGGCGCCATCCGGTTCGGCCCCCATATTGCCGGTGAGAGCACCCTGCGCACGCAGCTTCAGCTGCTGCATCCCAGCATCCACTTTTTTACCTATCACAAGACCCTGCTGGCCCTCTTCGGCACGGAGAAAAACGACGCAGCGGCGCAGGAGGATCTGAACAGGCGGGTCGGCCTGTTTGCGAAAACCCTCCGGCGGCTGGGCGCCATCTGCTTTGTCAGCAACTACTTCACGACCCTGAGATGCCTGAAATTCGCCTACGATCAGGCCAGATTCCTGCTTCAGACGGAGGACGCCATCAACCTGCATGCCCACAACGCCGCAGGGCAGTCCGAGAGCGTCTGCCGCTATCAGGATGTGATGCTGTTTCATATCCTCAGCGATTTCTTTGAGCGCCATCCCTTCCGTTTCTACTGCACTCAGAACTTTGAACGCATGACCAAAATCGAGGCGGAGGGCGATATCAGC
Organism: uncultured Oscillospiraceae bacterium; assembly: GCA_944385435.1. Lineage (GTDB taxonomy): Bacteria > Bacillota > Clostridia > Oscillospirales > Oscillospiraceae > Enterenecus. The sequence continues at coordinate 41,760 of CALWXG010000012.1, read as the reverse complement.
GCCGTCCGGCTGCTGTACACCTATCTGCTCCATGAGAGCAATGCCACCACGACGGCCAGAGAGCTCCACATGCACCGCAACGGCGTGATTTACCGCATCAACCGGATTGAGGAGCGCTATGGCTACGACCTGACGGATCCGACCCAGCGGGTGCTTCTGCTCCTGCTGTGCATCGCCCATGAGACCGGCTGCAAGGGGTAACCGGGGGGCATGCAAACGGCGGCCGCGCATGCGGCCGCCGTTTGCATGGCTGAAAAGTTTCAGGAGAGGATTGTGCTGAGCTGAGACAGGTCGGGACAGTGTTCCAGATCACACAGAAGGCGGATGGCCTCCTCCTGCCGCTGGGGGCTGAGAACCGGAGCGGACTGCACCCGGAAACGGTCCTGGAACTGCTCCCTGGTCATCATGTTGGCAGGGTGGCCGGGGTGGCAGTCCATGGACTTGGTGAAGCTGCGGCCGTCAAAGGTGTGAATGGTCATGGTTTTCATGAGGAAGGAGCCCTCCCGGAACAGCTTGAAGCCCAGGCCGCGGGGATCGGGAGGAGAATTTCCGGGCGCCACCCGCCGGGCGAAGTCGATGAGCACTGGGTCGCGCAGCCGTTCTGCGCTGTACCACTGGGCGCCGGGGGTGGGATCATGGAGCATGGCGGAGATGACATAGGGGATGGAGAACTGGGCGTGCATCAGGGACTTGAAGCCGCCCTCAGGGGGATGATCCATGCGGCTCATGCGGGGCGGATCCACAATGATCTCCTTGATCTCGTCCACGGACAGGTGGTGTTCGGTGACGATATCATAGGCCAGCTCCACGGGGGTCTGCACCCACATGTTGGCGGGCCAGTGCTTGAGCAGGGTGGTCATGGTGAGCCAGCGCGTGCCCAGATCCCGGGTGTACCAGCTCTCATCGTAGGTGTCGGTGAGCAGATTTCCAAAGGCGGAGGGATCGTCCAGGGCATCCTCAAAGCCGTCGATGCCCTGCTCGGCCAGCTGGGCGATGACGATGCCGTCCCGGGCCCGGAGCCCGTGCTCATAGTGATAGAAATCGGACATGGTGAACTCATGGAGGCAGGTGGGGAGCGTGTTGCCGGCCGTGCCCAGTCCGATGGCTTTGTTGATGGCGGTCTCATCCAGGTCCAGCAGCTTGACGGCGGGAATGATGCAGCCGAAGATCTGCCAGCTGGTCAGGCCCCAGCCGTGATCCCGCTGAAAGTCCAGGGAGGGCTGTACCGCGCAGGCAATGCGCTGATAGACTTCGTAGCCCAGCACCACGGCAGTCAGGAATTCCTTGCCGCTTTTCTTCCGGTGTTCGGCCATAATCCAGGCGCAGGGCACGATGCCGGCTGCGGGGTGGCCGGTCCAGGAAGTGTCCTCCCAGTCCAGCATGTCGGACAGGGAACCGGCCAGAAATGCCGCGTTGGCCGGGGCGAGGCGGTCGCCGCTGACCCAGCCGGTGGTGGTGCCGCCGGGGCCGCCGTTGGCGGCGCGGGCCATCTCGATGGCCTTCCGGGAGCCGGGCACGTTTTTGGCGGCCAGCGACACGCCCAGAGTCTGAAGCACAATCATCTTGGCCCGCTCTATGACCTCGGGGGGAATATCCTCATAGCTCAGCTGCCGGGTGAACCGGCTGAGCGTTTGTGTGTAAGTTGTTTTCACGTTGTTAGCCTCCTTCTGTCAGACGGTACACTCAGCGGAAGAGCTGCCCCAGGGCGGAGATGTCTTCACAGCATTCCAGCATATTCAGAATTCCCAGCAGGGTCTCGCCCTGTTCCAGCTCGGGGAGGGCGGCGGCCTGGAAGTGTTCGCAGCTGAGGGCGAGCTCGTCGCAGACGCCGGCGTCCGGGGTGAAGGGAATCTCCTCCATCCAGTACCGCGCGCCCAGTTCCCGGGTGTACAGGGCGGGGTTGTGGGCAGAGGTCATCAGGGTGCCGAAGGCGTTGAAATCATCCAGGCCGTCCTCCAGATTTTCCACGCCCAGCCTGGCGCAGCGGGCCAGGGTGACGGCGGTCTGGCTGCGCAGGGCGTGCTCTGTGTGGTAGACATCTGAGCCGCAGGTGAGGTAGAAGCTGGCGGGGATGGGCACGCAGGTGGTTCCCATGCTCAGTCCCTTGTTGACCTGGAGTTCATCCAGGTCCAGCAGTTTCAGGGTGGGCACCAGGGCGGCGAAGAGCTGCCAGCTGGTGATGCCCTTCCCCCGGTTGGCCACATCCTCCTCGGTGGGTTTTACGGCGGCGGCGATGCGCAGGTAGACCTCGTAGCCGGCGACCACGGCGGTGAGCAGGTCCTTACCGGACAGGCCCAGACTGTGGGCGGCTCCCCAGGCAGCGGAGACGATGCCGGCGGCGGGGTGGCCGGTGCAGGAACAATCCTCGGGCGCCAGGGGCAGGTCGGCCAGGAACGTATTGAGCATGCAGGCGTTTTCCAGACTCAGGCAGTTCCCGTCCGCCCAGGATACGGCATTGCCCTGCTGCCCGCCGTTGCACATCTCCGCCAGAGAGAGAACGGTGCGGCTCTGGGGCAGGTCTCTGGAGGACAGCGCATTGCCCAGCGTGTGGATGACGGCGGCCTTGGCCCGCCGGAGCACCGAGTCCGGAATGTCCTCATAGCGGAGCCCTGTGATGTAGGCGGACAGCTCCTGGGTATAGGTGGTGGTCAGTTTGTGTTGGCTGAAGCCCATATGATTCACTCCTCATGTCAGCATGATACGGTCTGTGATTTAAATTGAGTGTAATGCACCGCAGGGGGAGCTGTCCAATCGCAAATTATGACACCGGCTACCAATAAAAACGATTGGTGCAGGCGGGGGGACAGATGCTATAATCACACTATGATAGTGACACTCTGTTCAGAAAGAAGGATTTGATATGTTGAACTGGCGTGCCAAAATCGGCGCCATCTGTCCCGGACCTGCGGTCACCGTGGAAAACGATTTCAACACCTACGCCCCTGTGGGCGTGGGCATCTGCACCATGCATATCCCCTGGGGCAAGCCGGGCGCCGGCCCCACCCCGGAGAACCTCAAGATGATGGCCGCGGGCCTGGAGGCCGGCTGCAAAGGCTTTTTTGAGCCCCGGGAAAAGCAGGATGTGATTATTTTTGCCTGTACCTCCGGCAGCCTCATCGGCGGGCCCACCTACGACAAGGATTGTATCCAGGTCATTGAGCGCGCCACCGGATCCAAAGGCCTCACCACCAGCACGGCCATTCTGAACGCCTTTGAGACCCTGGGACTTCACCGCCTGGCGGTCATCACCCCCTATCCTGACGCCACCAATGAGGCCGAGCGCATCTTCCTGGAGAAGAACGGCGTTGAGGTCACCACAATTGTGGATATGAACCCGGAACGCCGCTTCATCCCCACACTGGATCCCGGATATGTCTATCAGCAGACCAAAAAGCTGGACAAGACCGGCGCGGACGGCATCTTCGTCAGCTGCACTGCGCTGGACTGCATGGGCGTGATCCGCTATATGGAAGAAGATTTCGGCCTGCCTGTGGTCACCAGCAACCAGGCCAGCATCTGGGCCTCCCTCCGGGCTGCCGGGGTGGGCACCAGACGGGATGACCTGGGCAAGCTCTGGACCTGCTGATGGCCCCCTTTGACGCTTATCCGATTTTCTCTCATCAAACGCAGCGGGAGCGGATCCTTGTGTGATCCGCTCCCGCTGCGTTTTTCCGGTTTCCGGTCATATCAGCTTGTAGATTTCCTCCAGGGTGAGTTCCGCGGGGAAGCCCAGGTTTTCCAGAGTCCTGCCGCCGCCGATGTAGTCCCGGTCGTTGATGGCGCCTGCCACTCCCAGGAAGGCCTCCAGAACCGGCATGGACATGCCCAGACGTTTGGCCACCGACAGGGCAAAGGCGCCGCCGCAGCCGCAGTCCTCGTGGAGGTAGCGGTGGTCCAGGGCGTTGGGGCCATCCATATATTCATAGAAGGTGGCCACCTCGGGATGTTCTTCCAGCTTGAGAATCTTGTGGATCATAGCCATGGGGTCCCCGGGCTGCTTCATGCCCATGGCCTCAATGACAGCAATGCGCTCCGCTGCGATCTTTTCAATGCAGTGCACCACAGAGGGGGTGAAGGCGTATTGAAACAGGGAGTATTTGTCGCCCTTGTGGTCGATTTCCGCGGCGGACAGCACGGTGCTGGCAATGTGGTTGATGACGTTGCCCGCCCGGATGGTGCCCTCAAAGACATTCTGGTTGGCCGTGTACTCCACCACGCCCTCCAGGGCCTTCAGCACTTTTTCCGTGTCAGAGGCGGGGAGGGAGGCGACCTTGCCCTTCAGATTGAGGGGCATCCCCACAGTGACCTCCGCCGGAGCGGTCAGACGGCAGGGGCAGAAGTTGCCCTCCTTTTCCGTCAGGGTCACATCGGCCGTGACACCCAGCTCCTGGAATACCTTGCGGAAGAGGAAGGAGCCCAGGTTGCCGGGAATGATGAGAATGTGCTGGCCGTCCTCCAGATGGGGAGCGATGGCCCGGGCCACCTCCTCATGCCGGTCGGCGGGGACGTGGACGAAGATGGCCTGGGCGCCGCGGACCGCTTCCGCGGGGTCGGTGGTGACCTTGGCCGGCGTGCCGAAGCCCCGGATCTTGCCCCTTAGCTGGATATAGCCCAGTTCCTTCACTGCGTTCAGAGCGTCGGCAAAGCGCTCGTGGTCATAGAGCGTCACAGAAAATCCCCGCATGGACATAATGCCTGCCACCGCATGGCCGGTGGACCCGGCGCCGATGACTGTGATTCGTTCGATCATAGTGTTGTCCTTCCTTTCAGCCGCCCGGCGGACGGCAAATCGTATCTCCTTGCATTATAGTGGATGTTTCCGGCGGGGGCAAATTTGGTTTTCTGCTATGCGTCAGCAAATTTTTGATTGGACGATATCTGATTCCTTGGTATTAGGTAGCAAAAACCCCTGTTTGACAGGAGGGGACAGGGCGGTGTTTAATGAAATATAGAATCGGGATTTTGGTGGCTTTGCCACCGGTTATCTTATACGGACGGATGGGAGGAACCTATGAAGAAACTTGCCATCATCGGATTTGGCGGTGCCGGCTACAACGCCGCCAGAGCGGTGCGGCAGCGGGACCGTGAGGCGGTCATCGACATCTATTCCGATACCGACACCGCTCCCGGCAACCCTATGCTCACCACCTATTATGTAAAAGGGGCGATCCCCTGGGAGGCCATGTTCCCCTACGGCACGCTGGAACAGATCGCCTCGGAACTGAACCTGAACTGCCATATGAACTGCCCGGTCACCGGGCTGGACGCGCAGAGCAAAACAATCCGGCTGGCCGACGGAAGCCAGGCCGGCTACGACGGGATTCTCATTGCCACCGGAGCCTCGGCGGTCATGCCCCCCATTCCCGGCCTGGATCTGCCCGGCGTGTTCAAAATGCGCACCGTGCAGGATGCGGCTGGGCTGAAAGCCGACCTGGACTCCGGACAGGTGAAGTCCGGGCTGGTCATCGGCGCCTCCTGGGTGGGCATCAAAGTGGTGGAGGATCTGGTGGAGCGCGCGATTCCCTGTACCCTGGTGGACGGCGCCCCCTGGATGTTCTCTGTGGCCACCTTTGAGGAGACCGCCCGGCGGGTGGAGCGCGATCTGCTGGGCAAGGGCGTGAGCGTATCCTGCGGACAGATGCTGGACCACATCGAGCGGGCCCCGGACGGCCGGCTCACCGCCGTCATGAAAACCGGCGACCGCTTTACGGCGGATCGGGTGGCAGTGTGCATCGGCGTGCGCACCAACACCGGCTTCTTGAAGGACAGCGGCATCGCCATGGGCCGGGGCATCACCGTGGACAGCCGCATGCGCACCAATTTCGAAGGCATCTACGCCGCCGGCGACTGCTGCGAGGCAATCGACATCCAGAGCGGGACCCACCGCAACATCGGCGTGTGGGCCAATGCGGGACGGCAGGGCGCGGTGGCCGGAGCCAATCTGGCCGGCGCAGACGAGGAGTTCGACGCCAATGTGCTGGTCAATCTGGCCCACTATCTGGACTATGACTTCATCAGCATGGGGGACCCGTCCATCTGCCGGCCGGCGGATGAGGTCTATGAGTACGAGGACGAGCGCCTCTATATCCGTGCCGTCCGGGAGGGCCGCCGCATCAAGTGCATCAATATGATCGGCTCCGCCGACGGCAACGGCGTTGTAAAAAGCGCCTTTATCAAGGGGATCGAAAACCCGCAGGCGGAGCTGGACATCAAGACCATCTGCCTGCTGAAGGGAAAGGGATTCCCCGACGGATTCATCAACTTCTTGGGAGGGAAAAGGCTTGACTGAACTGGAGAAAAAAATCAAAGCCAAGATTCCCGGTGAGGACACCGGCATTGAGGTCAGACACTCCCTGTGCGCCATCTGCAGCCCCGGCCACCACTGCGGCGTGGACTGCTACGTGAAGGACGGGAAGATCATCCGCGTGGAGGGCACTGAGGAGCACCCCTACAACAAGGGAAAGCTGTGCACCAAGGGCTCCGCCCTGCGCAACTACGTCTACCGGGAGGACCGGATCAGAACGCCCCTGCGCCGTGTGGGCCGGCGGGGGGAGGGGAAATTCGAGCCCATCAGCTGGGATGAGGCCTATGCCATCATCGCCGAGAATCTGAACAAGGTGAAGGAACAGTATTCCGCCAATTCCGTGGCCTTCTTCAGCGGCTACTGCAAATGGTACCGCCCCATCTTCCACCGCTTTGCCCATGTGTTCGGCAGTGTGAACTTCGGCACCGACGACAGCACCTGCAACGAGGCCAAGGTGATGGGCGACAAGTGCACCGCCGGCTGCGGCGCTGGTCCCGACCTGGCCCACGCCAACACCTACCTGGCCTGGAACTACGAGGGCTATTACTCCAGCCATCTGAGCGTGGCCGGCGTCCAGAACCTGAAGGCGCGGGGCGGCAAGGTCATCATCATCGACATCCGGGACACGCCGGCCTCCAAAAACCTGGCGGATATCTTCCTGAAGATCAACCCGGGCACCGACGGCGCTCTGGCCCTGGGCATGGCCAAGCTCATCATCGACAACGGTTGGGCCGACATGGACTATGTGGAGAAGTACACGTTCGGCTTCGACAAATACAAGGAGCTGGTGGATCAGTACCCCCTGGACAAGGTCTGCCAGATCACCGGCCTGGACGGGGACAAGATTCTGGAGGCCACCCGGCTCTACGCCACCAACGGCCCTGCCAGCACCAACTACTCCGCCTCTGCCCTGGTCCACCACATCAACGGCTTCAACTCCCACCGGGCCATCGTGTGCCTGTCCGCCCTCACCGGGAACTTCGACCGCCAGGGCGGCAACATCCCCAATCCCCCCACCTACCTGCACAAGCCTGCCGGCTTTAAGACCAGGGAAGACGAGTTCCGCTCGGAGCGGTACCCCGGCGGCGCGCAGCGGATCGGCGCAGAGCGCTTCCCCCTGTGGAACAGCCTGTTTGACGAGTTCCAGGGCGTGGATCTGCTGCGCCAGCTGGAGGAGGGGACGCCCTATCCGGTCAAGGCCATCTTTGGCCTGGGCATGAACGCCAAGATGTTCCCGGAGACGGACAAGCTGCTGGCGGCCATGACGGAGAATCTGGACTTCTTTGTGAACACAGACCTGTTCATGACCCTCACCTGCAAATATGCCGATGTGGTCCTGCCCGCCTGCACCTCCGTGGAGCGCGGCGAGATGAAGGCCTATCAGGGCGGCTACCTGACCTTCACCAAGCCGGTGATTCAGCCCCTGTATGAGTCCAAATCCGACGTGGACATCCTGTGCGAACTGGCCCGGTATATGGACCTGGACGACGATCTGCTCAAGGCCGGGTACGAGGCCAGCATGGACTGGATCATCGACGGCTGCGGCCTGACGGTGGCGGATCTGAAGGCCAGCGACCTGCCGGTGAAGGTGCCCGCCGCCAAGTGGCCCGCCCAGCCCGGCAAGATCCTGGCCAACGGCTTCCATACCCCCAGCGGGAAGTTCGAGTTCTACTCCAACACCATCGCGGCCATTGATCCCAGATACGGTCTGGATCCGCTGCCCAGCTACCGGGATTCCCTGGAAGATCAGAACGACCCGGAGACCCGGGAGAAGTACCCCTTCTACCTGTGCACCGGCGCCCGGCTGGCCCACGCCGTCCACTCCCGGGCCCACGAGGTGCCCTGGCTGCGCAGCCTGCGGCCCAACCCCACCGTGGAGGTGCACACGGCAGACGCCGCCCGTCTGGGCCTGCGCGACGGGGACAAGGCGGCCATCTCCAGTCCCTACGGAGAGATCCGGATGACGGTGAAGGTGACCAGCAAGGCAAAAGAGGGCGTTCTGATGGCACTCCACGGCTATACGGAGGCCAACGTGAACGAGCTCATCGGCCGGGACCATCTGGATCCCTACACCGGATACCCCGGTTTCAAGGGGATGCGCTGCAACATTCGCAAGGTTGAGGAGGCGTAACCATGAAACATGTTTTTGTATTCGACCAGGACAAGTGCTCTGCCTGCTCCGCCTGCATGATCGGCTGCATGGATCAGAACGACATCGACCTGGCGGCGGGGGACAAATGTTACCGCCAGACCTTTGACAACGAGGTGGAGATGGCCGACGGCAGTGTCTACTGCGCCTATATCTCCGCCGCCTGCATGCACTGCAGCGACGCCCCCTGCATCGCCGCCTGTCCGGTGGGCTGCCTGTATAAAGACCCGGATACCGGCTTCACCGTTTACGACAACACCAACTGCATCGGCTGCAAGAGCTGCGCCATGGCCTGCCCCTTCGGCGCGCCCCGGTACCGCGCCTCCGACGGGAAAATGGTCAAATGCGACGGCTGCAACGAGCGGGTCAAGAGCGGCAGAAAGCCGGCCTGTGTCCGGGCCTGTTCCTTCGGCGCCCTCACCTGCGTCACCGAGGAGGAATACAGGCAGAGCGGCAGCACCAAGGCCTGCAGCGCCCTGATCGACCAGCTGGGGCTGCGGAAATAAACGGGCACGGTGCACCCCGGCGCGGCCGGGGTCCTGCCGGCGGATGAAACCTGTCAGCGGGCAGCGGGAATCCTCCCGCTGCCCGCTTTCCCAGCCGGGCAAGCGTCCGGGGTATGCTCCGCCTGCACCCATTTGTGTCTTGACAGAACTGGAAAGATGTACTATCATCTTGATTGATGATAGTACATCTTTTTTGCCATGAGGAGGATGGAGAATGGACAGTACCAGGAGGCAAATCACGAAGATCGCCCGGGAGGTGGGGAAATTCACCGTCCGCACCATGAAGGCGGAGGGAGTGGGGACGGCGGAGTTTGACCTGATCCATGTGGTGCGCAAGAACCCGGGCATTACCCAGACGGAAATCTGCAGGATTCTGGGGACCGACAAGGGAGCGGTGGCCAGACAGACCGCCAATCTGGAGGCCAAGGGCTATCTGCGCCGGGAGGTCAACCCGGAGGATGGCCGCAGCCAGCTGATTTTTCCCACGCCGCAGGCCCAGCAGCTGAAGAATTCCAAGGCGCACATTGAGGCCGTGTTCTACGAGTGGCTGACGCAGGCCCTGTCGGAAGAGGAGCGGGGGGAGTTTGCCCGGCTGCTGGATGTGGTGTACCGCCGCTGCAAAGAGGAGAGCAAGGCAGGGTTTCCCACGATGACGGCGCGGATCCGGGAGGGGGAGTGAGATGGAGACCGGACAGAAGAGAAGACGGATGTCCCGGGCCATGCTGTTTCTGATCCTGTTCGGCGTGGTCAGCCTGTTCTCCGATATGACCCATGAGGGGGCGTCCAGCATCCGGGGGGCGTATCTGGCCCTCATGGGGGCCTCCGCCGGGGTGATCGGCTTTGTCTCCGGGCTGGGGGAGCTGATCGGCTACTCCATGCGCTATGTGTTCGGCAAGCTGACGGACCGCACCCGGAAGTACTGGCCCATGACCATTCTGGGCTATGTGCTGGATGTGCTGGCGGTGCCGGCTCTGGCCCTGGTGGGGGAGCGGGGCTGGGTGTGGGCCTGCCTGCTGCTGGTGATTCAGAGAATGGGCAAGGCCATCAAAAAACCGGCGAAGGACACCATCATGTCCTTCGCCGCCTCTCAGGAGGGCGCGGGCCGGAGTTTCGGCCTGCAGGAGCTGCTGGATCAGATCGGGGCCTTTCTGGGGCCGGTGCTGCTGTATCTGGTGATGCTGCTGCGCACCCGGGGCGATACCTTCCGGACCTATTCCCTCTGCTTTGCGGTGCTGGCGGTCCCCGGGGCCATCACCCTCGTCCTGCTGCTGTTCACGCGGCATAAATTTCCCAATCCGGAGCGGTTCGAGCCGGAGCCCAGGCAGTACATCCCCTTCCGCATGAAAAGGAGTTTTGTCCTCTACATCGCGGGCATCAGCTGCTTTGCCTTCGGGTTCATCGACTACTCCCTCATCATCATGCACGTCTCCCGGGTCTACACCGGGCTGGCGGCCGGCCTGGCGGAGACCGCTGCCCTGGTGACTGAGGGGACGCTTCCCCTGCTGTACGCCGGAGCCATGCTGGTGGATGCGGTGGCGGCCCTGGTGTTCGGATACCTCTATGACCGGATCGGGGTGAAGGCGCTGATGATCTCCACGCTGCTCTCCAGCGTGTTTGCGGTGTTTGTCTTCTCCATGGACAGCGTCCCCATGCTGCTCATCGGCGTGGCCCTGTGGGGGGTGGGAATGGGCGCCCAGGAGTCGGTTCTGAAGGCGGTGGTCACCTCCATTGTGCCCAAGGACAGCCGGGCCACCGGGTACGGGGTCTTTGAGTGCTCCTTCGGGGTGTTCTGGTTTTTGGGCAGCTGGCTCATGGGGATCCTGTACGATGTCAGCATCCCGGCGATGGCGGCGGTTTCCGTGGCGGCTCAGCTGGCGGCCATTCCCCTTTACTTTCTCTCCAGCCGGTGCGCACAGCGCGGGCAGTGACGCGGGCCGCGGCTCAGACCGGTTCAGACGCAAGCGCGGCCTGGCGCCGGAGCTCCCGGCGCACAAAGACCACAGAGACGACGAAGGCGATGAAGTCGGCGATGGGTCCGGCCAGCATGACGCCGGAGATACCCAGCCACAGGGGGAGCAGAAGCAGCAGGGGGATCAGGAAGAACACCTGGCGGGTCATGGCCAGCAGCAGACCCCGGGTTGCCTTGCCGATGGCGGTGAAAAAGTTGGAGGAGAGCAGCTGGACGCCGTTGACCAGCACCATGAAGAGGAAGGTGCGCATGAACCGGACGGCGAATTCAAAATACAGGGCGTCGCCGTTGCCGAACAGGGATATGATCGGGCGGGGGAAGAATTCGAACAGGAGGAAGCCGGCCGCCGAGACGATAAAATTCCAGCGGATGGCCAGAAGGTAGGCCTCCCGCACCCGCGGATACTTTCCCGCCCCGTAATTGAAGCCGATCAGCGGCTGGACCCCCTGGGAGATGCCCACAATGATGGCGATCAGGATGGCGTTGGTCTTCATGACGATGCCGCAAGCCGCCAGCGGAATGTCGGTTCCGTAGACGGACCGCGCGCCGTAATGGGTCAGGGAGTTGTTGACGACGATCTGCACCAGGGTGATGGCGATCTGGTTCATGCAGCTGCTGATGCCCATGCTGAACGTCTTCAGGTAATTGCGCAGGTCCGGGCGGAAGTCCTCCCTGCGGAGGCGGATTGTCCGGAATTTCCGCAGGTAGCGCACAGCCAGCGCAAAGGAGAGGAGCTGGCCCAGCACGGTGGCCAGGGCCGCTCCGAATACGCCCCAGTTGCAGGCGAAGATGAAAATGGGATCGAGGATTGTGTTGGCAGCGGCGCCGGACACCATGCAGAGCATGGAGTATTTGGGGCTTCCGTCCGCCCGGATCAGGTTGCTCATGCCGTTGGTGACGATGAGGAAGGGCATTCCCAGCAGGGTGATGCCCGCATACTCCAGGGCGTAGGGCAGCACGTCCGGCGTGGCGCCGAAGATCTTCAGAAGAGGTTCCAGCAGAAGCTCACCCAGAGCGGCGTAGATCAGTCCGGCCACGGCCATCAGGACCACACCGTTTCCGGCGACTTTGGCCGCCTGGTCCGGCTTCTGCTGCCCCAGACAGAGGGAGAAGCGGGAGGCGCTCCCGATGCCCACCAGCAGTGCGATGGCAAGGCAGATGGTGGAGAAGGGGTAGGACACGTTGGTGGCGGCGTTGCCCAGGTAGCCTACGCCCTGGCCGATAAAGATCTGATCCACAATGTTGTACAGGGAACTGACTAAGGTGGAGGTGATGCTGGGCAGGGCAAACCTGCGCAGCAGGACGGGGATCTTTTCAAAACCCAGGGGATTTTCAGACATCATTCTCATCTTCTTTCCGGTGTATCTGCTGCAGTGTGGTAATGTTCTTTCCCATCCGCATCAGACCGGACAGGAAGGCGGCCTTCTCCTCCTCGGTAAAGCCCTGCAGGAGCGCCTGCTCCGTCTGGGCGCAGGCCTGTTCCACCCATGTGACCACGGACCTGGCCTGGTCGGTGGGATACAGCCGGCAGGTGCGCTTGTCCTCCTCGCTGGGCGTCCGGGTCAGCAGGCCCTTCTTTTCCAGCGCCGCCACGGTGCGCACGATGTTGCTGGGATGGACGTAGGATGTGGCGATGAGCGAATCCTGTGACACGCCGGGCTGGCGGCAGATTTTTGTCAGGAACATATGCTGGCTGCTGTTCAGACCCCAGGGAGCCAAGAGCCTGTCCAGATACAGTTTGGAAAAGCGGTCTGTGACCGACAGCCACTTCAGAAGCTTTGACATGGCTTCATCCCTCCTTGCCCATTCAGTATAGCACAATATGCGTGCGCGCGCAATAATCTGGCCCGGAAAAGTTCCCCCTGCGTGGGGCAGGGGGGAGGTGGTGGACTGGGTCGGCCGGCGGCTGCGGATCAGTTCTGGAACAGGATGTCCTGTTGCTGGCGCAGGGGGTAGCGGACCACAGCGGTGCCCTCCAGGTTTTCCCGGTGCAGGTCCACGGCGGAGATGCGGCGGTTCCCGTAGGTGGTGTAGTAGTAGATGCCCCGGTCCATGTTGCAGCAGGAGGAGTAGACGGTGATCTCGTAGCGGTCCTCCCCGGCGCGGGCGCAGCCCCGGGTCTGGGCCACCGAGCCGAGGATGTGGAAGAACTGGCTGACGCTCTCCTCCTCCGACGGGCCGGAGACGGAGTTGAGCCTGGTGAAGGCCGAGCGCACAAAGCGGGAGGCGGAGGACAGGTCCCCCGGCAGCCCCATGGCGCCCATGCCCAGGCAGTAGGGCTTCAGATCCAGCCCCGGGGCGAAGCTGCTGCGGGGCGCCTCCCGGGTGAGCTGCATGTGGTTGTTCAGGTGAAACAGCTGGTAGTCGAAGGGGGGCTCATTGGTGAGCACGCCCACGGGGTTGTCCCAGATCTTCAGCCCCTCCCGGAGCGGTTCCGCCACAAGGGCGCCGCTCTGGTCGGCGATGAGCCAGTGCAGCGGGGAGAGGGGCAGCTGAGCGCTGAAGGGGAGGTTGACCAGGTTGATGCGGGAGAGCAGCTGCCTGGCTTCCGCCAGGTCGGCGCACTGACCCAGCAGCCAGGGGATGAATTCAAAGGGGGTGATGTTGTCGGCGCCCGCCTGTTCCGGCTGATAGTGGGCGCTGGCGGGAAAGTTCAGTCCGGCCATGCTCAGCCCTTTTTCGTTGGTGGCGTCATAGTAGAGGGGATAGCCGTCCGCCACATACGCCATGCCGATCAGGGCGTAGTGGTCTTTCAGCGCCGGGGCGCGGCGGAAGACAAAGGGGTATCTGCGGGGTGTGACCGTCACGGTCTCGCAGTAGGAGTGGTCCAGGTCCAGATTCCGGCCGAAGTAGTGATCGCCGGAGGTATAGGTAATTGCGGTACACATACAAGTGCCCCCCATCCCAGGATTTGTCCTCATTATACCCCATCTCAGAGGCAAAATACAAGCCGCGGGATTTTCGGCCGCCCCCGCGGGGAGGGCGGGCGGCAAAATCCCGGTTTGCCGGTTACACCACCGGCTCGATCACGGCCCGGAAATAGCGGTCCAGTTCCGCCGGGGTCTGCGTTCGCCCGCCGCGGATCCACCACAGCACCATCTCCACAAAATTGCCGCAGATGTGATTGACCAGGAAGTCCCGGGGCAGGTTCAGATTTGCCTTCCGGCTCTGGGCGATGAACTGGGTCCGGATAAGCTCCCGGAGGCTGTCCTTGAAGTGGCGCAGAAACAGCTCGCTGCTCTCCCCGGACAACAGCCCCAGGATGTTGCCGTCGTTCTCCTGGAGGTGCTGCAGCAGGTGGCAGAAGATGGACTCCGGTGCGCTCCCGTCCGAGTACAGGCCGTGGGTATGGGTGATGTCCTGGGCGCTGGCCAGGATATGGCCGAACAACTCCCCGCACAGCGCCTTCAGCAGATCCTCTTTCGTCTCAAAATGGGCGTAGAAGGTGGTCCGGCCCACATTGGCCCGGTCAATGATCTCCTGCACGGTGATGCGGCTGTAATTTTTCTCCGACACAAGGGCGCTGAATGCCTGAAAGATCGCCGCCCGGGTCTTTTGCTGCCTCCGGTCCATTCCGGGCTCCCCTCCTGTACAGTTTCCGGTTTTTGTTCCGTAGCGAACACTTCCTCCAAAGTAACCCTTGCCAATGCCGGGACGGAACCATACAATAAAAACGAACAGAGTGTACGCTATTGCATTTATTGTACGGAAAAGCGGGGACAGTGTCAAGCGGCTCTCCGGGAGGAGGTTTTTCCATGCTTCAAAAAATCAACGGCTTCCTGGCGGGATTGCCCATGACCATTGTGGCCGGTGTGTTTCTGCTGTTTGATCTGGTGCCCCATCTGGCGGGGGAGCTGGGCGGTGCGCCGGATCTGCACGTCTTTCCCATTGATCCCGCCTGGGTCACGGTGATCATCAGCGGTTTGCCTCTGCTGTATCTGGCTGTCTGGCGGATCCTCCACAACCCGGGCATCAGCAAGATCTCCTCGGCCCTGCTGATCTTCGCCGCCATCGCCATCGGCGACCTGTTTGCGGCGGGGGAGGTGGCCTTTATCATGGCTGTCGGCGCGCTACTGGAAGAGGCCACCACCAACCGGGCCAAGAAGGGCCTGAAGAAACTCCTCACCCTGGCGCCCACCCAGGGCCGGCGCATCCGGGACGGCAAAGAGGAACTGGTCCCGGCGGAAGAGATCCGGAAGGGCGATCTGCTGCGCATTTTCCCCGGCGAGACCATCCCGGTGGACGGGACCATTGTCAGCGGGGAGACCTCGGTGGATCAGTCCGTCATGACCGGTGAGAGCCTGCCGGTGGACAAACGGGTGGGGGAAGAGGTGTTCTGCGGCACCATCAACCGCTTCGGGTCCATTGACATCACCGCCACCAAAGTGGGGGAGGACAGCTCGCTGCAAAAACTCATCCGCATGGTGCAGGAGGCGGAGAACAAGCAGGCGCCCATGCAGCGCATTGCGGACCGGGCGGCCAGCTGGCTGGTGCCGGTGGCCCTGCTCATTGCGGTCCTGGCCTATGTCTTCTCCCGCAACCTGGTCACCGCTGTGACGGTGTTGGTGGTGTTCTGCCCCTGTGCGCTGGTGCTGGCCACGCCCACGGCGGTGATGGCGGCCATCGGACAGGCCGCCAAGCACGGGGTGATCGTCAAATCCGGCGAGGCTCTGGAGAAGATGGGGAACGTGGACACCATTGTCTTTGACAAGACCGGAACGCTCACCTATGGCCGGCTGGAGGTGAGCGACGTCTTCTCCGCGGAGCCTTCCCTCTCGGAGGAGGAACTGCTCGCCCTGGTCGCCGGCGCGGAGCAGCGCAGTGAACATCCCCTGGGAAAGGCCGTGGTGGCCCGCGCCCGGACGCTGGGGCTCGCCGTGCCGGACGCGGACTCCTTCCGCATGGATGCGGGCAGGGGCATTGCGGCCCGGGTTTATGGGGAACCGATGCTCTGCGGCAGCGAGTCGTATCTGCGGGAGCACGGGGTGGCGCTGAGCGATGAGGTCCGGGTTGCCCTGGACCGGCTGCGTACGCAGGGGAAGGCCTCCATCCTGGCGGCGCGGGCGGGACGGTGCATCGGGGGAATCGGACTTTCCGATGTGCTTCGCCCGGAGGCCGGGGAAATGGTCGCCCGGCTGGATGCCATGCACACCAAAACCGTGCTGCTCACCGGCGACAACCGCAAGGCGGCGGACTATTTCGCCGGACAGGCGGGAATCACGGAGGTGCGCGCGGAACTGCTGCCGGAGGAAAAGGTGCACAGCGTGGAGGCGCTCCGGGCAGAGGGGCGGAAGGTCTGCATGATCGGGGACGGGGTCAACGACGCCCCGGCGCTGAAGAGCGCCGATGTGGGCGTGGCCATGGGCAGCATGGGCAGCGACATTGCCGTGGAGGCTGCGGACATTGCGCTGATGGGCGATGACCTCTCCAGGATCCCGTATCTGAAGCGGCTGTCCAACGCCACCGTACAGACCATCCGGCTGAGCATCACCCTGTCCATGTGCATCAACGCCGCCGCCATCGCGCTCTCCCTGCTGGAGCTGCTCAATCCCACCACCGGGGCCCTGGTGCATAACGCCGGATCCTGTTTTGTGGTGTTGATTGCGGCCTTGCTCTACGACCGGAAATTTGACTGAACCGGATCCGGACCGACTGCCTTGGAGCGCAGGGGGAGATCCCGGACCGGCTGCGGGACAGACGAAAAAGGCCATCCGGACGGGAGGCGGTATCTCCCGTCCGGATGGCCTTTTGGGCGGCTGCGGAGGCCTGTGATTTTGTCACGGTATGTCTGTTTTGCACATGGTATAATCAAGCCGAAAATAGGCCCTGAAAGCGGCGAATTTTCCGCGAGGTTGACAGAAATTCCGTTCCGGGTTATACTGGGCTTGTTTGCGCGAACAAAAATGCAGGGCGGTGATCCCAAACCGCCTGTGCACAATGACAATGGGCCCTGTGCAGTTCAGAATGTGGATCTTGACAAAGGAGGCGAGTCACATCCATGAAACAAATGGTATGTTCCGTGTGTTCGTACACCTATGACGAGGCCAAGGGCATCCCCGAGGCGGGGATCGCCCCCGGCACAAAGTGGGAGAACCTGCCGGACGACTGGAAATGCCCCTGGTGCGGGGCGGGCAAGGAGATGTTCCGGGAGAAGGGCGTGGCCCCGGCCGCGGCCGCTCCTGTGCCGGCGCAGGCGCCCCATGTGGAGCGGGAGCTCTCCCCCATGGAGCTGAGCGTTATCTGCTCCAATCTGGCCCGGGGCTGCGAGAAGCAGTATCTGCCGGAGCAGGAGCAGGACTTCCGGGCGCTGGCGGAGTTCTTCCGGGCCCAGGCCCGGCCCGAGCCGGGGGCGGACACCGGCGCGCTGCTGGAGCTGATCCAGCAGGACCTGTCCGCCGGTTACCCCTACGCCAATGCCGCGGCGTCCGGGGAGCCGGACCGGGGCGCCCTGCGGGCGCTGGTGTGGAGCGAGAAGGTCACCCGGATGCTCCAGTCCCTGCTGGGCCGGTATCAGAGAGAGGGAGAAACGATGCTGGAGCACACCGGCGTCTACGTCTGCTCTGTGTGCGGCTTCGTCTATGTGGGGGACAACCCGCCGGAGATCTGTCCGGTGTGCAAGGTGCCCAGCTGGAAATTTGACAAAGCGGAGAGGAGGGCGTGATCATGGCAGAGCACTATGCGGTGAGAAATCTCAGGCTGTGTACCAAGGACTGCCTGTGCCTGTATGTCTGCCCCACCGGGGCCACGGATACCGAGGACAGCATCATCGACAAGACCAAATGCATCGGCTGCGGCGCCTGCGCCGACGCCTGCCCCTCCTCTGCCATCTCCATGGTGCCTCAGGAGATGCCGCCCCAGCAGCCCAAGGAGGACCAGGTGGCGGAGGCCCTGCGGGCCCTGATCCAGAGCAAAGCCAGGGCGGAAAATCTGGCCGCCCAATTGCCGGACGCGCTGAGCGCGGCGGTGGAGCGCTCCAGCCGCCTGATGGCGGAGGACCTGTGCCGGGAGGCGGGGTTCATGCTCCCCCAGAGCGGGAACGCCAGGGCATTTCTGGAGCGTTTGAAGGACTACCCCGGCATCCCGGCGGACGTGGTGAACCGTCTGTTGGAGACCATTCCATTCCAGGACAATACTGCAAAGAAAACGGAGGGCAAGACAATGGAAAAATGGAAATGCACGGTGTGCGGCTACATCCACGAGGGGCCCATGACCCCGGATTTCAAGTGCCCGGTGTGCGGACAGGGGGCGGACAAATTTGTCAGGATCGAGGAGGCCGCCCCGGCCAAAAACCCCTATGCCGGGACCAAGACGGAGAAGAACCTGTGGGAGGCCTTTGCCGGCGAGTCCCAGGCCCGGAATAAGTACACCTACTTCGCCTCCGTGGCCAAGAAGGCGGGCTACGAGCAGATCGCCGCCCTGTTCCTTCAGACCGCCGCCAACGAAATGGAGCACGCTAAGCTGTGGTTCAAGGCCCTGGGCGAGCTGGGCGACACGGCGGAGAACCTGCTCCACGCCGCCGAGGGGGAGAACTACGAGTGGACGGATATGTATGACCGCATGGCCAAGGATGCCGACGAGGAGGGCTTCCACGAGCTGGCGGAGCAGTTCCGGGGCGTGGCCGCCATTGAGAAGAGCCACGAGGAGCGCTACCGCAAGCTGCTGCACAATGTGGAGGCCAAAGAGGTCTTTGAAAAGAGCGGTGTGACCCTGTGGGAGTGCCGCAACTGCGGCCACCTGGTGATGGGCACCAAGGCCCCGGAGGTGTGCCCTGTGTGCAAGCATCCCCAGTCGTTCTTTGAGGTCCGGGCGGAAAACTACTGAGCCGGACGCCGCCGGTCCGCACCGGCATCCGATACACAACAAGGCCGCCGGCCGGAGTGAGTGCTCCGGCCGGCGGCCTTGCAGTTCGGATGGGTCAGGGGGAGTTCCCCGCCGGATCCTCCACCCAGTATTCCCACTCCAGCAGGATATTGGTGTGGGGCAGGCAGCGCACCTGGGCCTGCATGTTGAAATTGCCGTGATAGTCCTGGTACGCGATCTCCCAGTCCCGGTGGCCCTGGCTGTATACTTCTTCTGTGATGAAAAACCGGTGGCGTTCGCCCTGCGCATCGTACCCCACCAGATAATGGGAGCCGCCGGAGTTGGATTCGGAGTCCGGTTCCCAATCAAACCGCACGTCGTCCAGGAGAAGGACGGCGGGGCTTTTGAGATAGGGGAGATCTCTGATGGGATTGATCACGCTGAACCAGAGGGAGAGGGCGAGGATGCCCGCTATGAGCAGGGACAGGAGCACATTCTTCAGCCGGTGGCCCGCTGTGATTCCCCGCTGGAAGGCGGAGGCGAACATGCAGCACATCGCAATCCCCAGAAATATGCACATGCAGAGGAAGAAGGGGATGCTCCAGAAGGTCTCCCGGATTTCGCGCTCAATGGCATCGGCGGGCAGGACAAAGGTCAGGATGAGGAGCAGGATGGAGACAAGAAAGAACAGGAGGATGAGGACGATGATGGCGCCGGCAGCAATGCCCGGCGCAGTGGTGAACTTCGACAAGGCTTTCTTCATGTTGCATCCCTCCTTGAATTTCCGGAAAACAGAACACAGTCCGTCCCCGGCCATTTTACCACAGGCCGGAGGCGGCGCCTATGGGACCTTCCATATTTTACAGAGCCTTGACAGGATACCCCCGGATGGGGCGGCGGAAGGGGTGGAATTTCCGGCTTTTGCTTGCCAGGATGCCGGGGGGATGGTAACATAGTCTGTGTGTGCGGCTGTGCGCCGCGGACGGCGCGCGGCAGCAGCGCCTGCGTCCGGTCCGGGCGGAGAACCGGCCAGGGCAGTGAGGGGAGAGCGTGGAATGAGAGTGGAAAAAATCTGGATGTCGCCGGACACCGCGGGAAAGAGCCGGTATGCCCTGCGCACCCTGGGGGGCATTGCGGGAATTGCGGTGCTGAGCCTGCTGCTGGTCTGGGGCGGAACGGTGCTGATCTTCACGCTGGAACT
The DNA here is from genome assembly GCA_944385435.1 of uncultured Oscillospiraceae bacterium. Taxonomy (GTDB): domain Bacteria; phylum Bacillota; class Clostridia; order Oscillospirales; family Oscillospiraceae; genus Enterenecus. The sequence continues at coordinate 21,831 of CALWXG010000012.1, read as the reverse complement.
GCCCAGGCTGGGTTCCTTCCTGGTGCTCTGCCTGGGGGTGACCGCGGTGGCGGTGGGGTTGGCAGCGGCGGCGGGACGGCGGGCAACAGGGGATGCCACGGTCTTTTTTCTCACGGAGGAAGACCGGCTGTTTGCCATGGATGCCCGGCGTCTGGTGTACCACGGACGCAATGTGCTGGATTACGGGAAGGCGGCCGGAGAGGTGCAGGCCTTTTTGCGGCACCTCGCCCGGCGGCCCGGCGTGCCGGCCGGCGCGGACGAGGTGAAGAAGGTGGAGCGGATCAAAGAGAACGTCCGGGACTATGCCCTGGTCTGCCAGGTGCGCCACCCCAGCGGCCGCACCGTGCGCAGGACTTATGTTCTGGTGAAGGGCCGGGAAGGGGAGGAACTGCTCCTGCGCCATCTGGAGCGCCGGGAGAGCTGGGAAAATGCCCTGGAGCCCGGGGAGAACCGCGGACCGTTCCGGATCCTGGTCAGTGCCCTGGCCTGTGCGGGCTTTGCCGCCCTGTGCGCGCTGAGCCATCCGGCGGTGGCCCTGCTGCCTGAACTGTGGTATTATCCCTGCCTGGCGGCGGGGTTTGCCGCCCTGTGCGGTCTGGTCTGGTTTGCCCTCCGGCAGCGCCGGGGGGAATAAAGGGCCGGCGGGGAAATGGACAAGCCGCCGGTTCCGTGATATGATGGGTCCAGAGCCCCTGGGTCCGACACAGCAGAGGAGGATGGACATGATTGATCTCTCCCACATTGGACAATATCACGAAAACAACCGGATTGAGGCAAAAAAAGCCCTGGGCGGCCTGCCGCGGAGCATCTGGGAGACCTATTCCGCCTTCGCCAACACCCTGGGCGGCGTCATTCTCCTGGGGGTGGAGGAGCATGCGGATCACTCCCTGCACACGGTGAACCTTCCGGACCCGGAGCGGCTGGTCCGGGAGTTCTGGGAGATGATCAATACCCCCAACAAGGTCAGCGTCAACATCCTCACCCAAAGCCAGGTCCGGATCGAGACGGTGGACGGGGACCGGATCATCGCCATCACGGTGCCCCGGGCCCAGCGGTATGACCGGCCGGTCTACATTGACGGCAATCCCATGACCGGCTCCTACCGCCGCAGCGGCGAGGGGGATTACCGGTGTACCGCCCAGGAGGTGGAGGGCATGCTGCGGGATGCCGCGGCGCAGACCCAGGACATGCGGGTGCTGGAGGGGGCCGCGCTGGACGGCCTGGACTGGGAGAGCGTGGGGCGCTACCGGGCCCGGGCGGAGGGCTGCCGGCCCGGTCATCCATGGCAGGGGCTGGAGGATACCGCCTTCCTGGAACAGCTGGGCGCGGCGGGGGCCGGCGGCGACGGCGCCGTCCATCCCACCGCGGCGGGTCTGCTGCTGTTCGGCCGGGAGCGGGAGATCGTCCGGGCGTTTCCCGCCTACAGCCTGGAGTACCGGGATCGGACGGGGGACGGCAGGGAGATCCTCTCCTCGTCCGGGGACTGGAGCGGCAATCTGTTTGACTTCTACTTCCGGGTCCGCGCAGCCCTGGCCCGGGGGATCCCGAGTTCCGGCCGGCCGGGGGAAGGGGAGGACCGGGAGGTCTCCGGCGCCCTGGGGGAGGCGGTGGCAAACAGCCTGATCAACGCCGACTACTGGGGCAGCGGGGGAATCCGGGTGGTCCGGGAGGCGGAACAGGTCACCATCTCCAATCCCGGCGGGTTCCGGATCGGGGTGGACGCGGCCAGGAGCGGCGGTGTCTCCGACCCCCGCAACGGGGCTCTGAGCCGGATGTTCAACCGGATCAGCATCGGAGCGTCCACCGGCAGCGGCATTCCCAACATCTACTCCGTGTGGAAGCGGCGGGGCTGGACGCTGCCGGTGATTGAGGAGCGGTTTGCCCCCGAGCGCACGGTGCTGACGCTACCCCTCCGGGGGAGCGGACGGCGGGACGCGCCGGTTCCCGCGGGATGCGGCGCGGAGCGAAACCCGGTGGGCAAACAGATGATCATCGAGTACCTGACGGAACACCCCCGTGCAAGGGCGGCGGAGATCGGAGCCTACATCGAGCTGGAGCCCTCCTGTGTCCGGGAGGATCTGGAGCAGCTGATCAGGCAGGAAATTGTGAGTGTGGAAGAGGACGGAGAAGGCCGGATGTACAGGCTGAAATCCTGAGCACAAAACGGGGCCGGAAGATCGGGAGGGATCAGTGTATGCCGTTGCAGATTGTACGGGATGATATTACCCACATGGAGGTGGACGCCATCGTCAACGCCGCCAACGAGAGCCTGCTGGGCGGCGGGGGCGTGGACGGCGCCATTCACCGGGCGGCCGGGCCGGAGCTGCTGGCCAAGTGCCGCACCCTGGGCGGCTGCAGGACGGGACAGGCCAAGCTCACCGGCGGCTACCGGCTGAAGGCGAAATACGTCATCCACACCGTGGGTCCCGTCTGGCGGGGCGGAGGATATGGGGAGCGAGAGCTGCTGGTCAGTGCCTACCGCAGCAGCCTGGAGCTGGCCCGGAAGCACCGGTGCCGGACCGTGGCCTTTCCCCTGATCTCCGCCGGCGCCTACGGCTACCCCAAGGACCAGGCGCTGAAGGTGGCGGTGGACACCATCGGGGATTTCCTGCTCCGGCATGATATGACGGTGTATCTGGTGATTTTTGACCGGGCATCCTATACCATCGGAGGCAAGCTCTTTGCGGACATTGCCGCCTACATCAATGACCGCTATGTGGCCCGATACGGGGATTCCCTGGAGCGGGAGCGCCGGAGGGCGGCGTGGGCCCGGCTCATGGAGGAGGGGGAGCAGATGCCCGCCCCCTGTGCCGCGGCGCCTGCGGGGCTGGAGAAGGCACTGGAGGAGCTGGATGAGAGCTTTTCCCAGATGCTGCTGCGCAAGATCGATGAGCGGGGCATCACCGACGCCCAGTGCTACAAGCGGGCCAACATCGACCGCAAGCTCTTCTCCAAGATCCGCTCCGACGTCCACTACCGGCCCTCCAAACCCACGGCCATGGCGTTCGCCGTGGCGCTGGAGCTGCCGTTGGACGAGGCGCGGGACCTGCTGGGCAAGGCGGGGTTCGCCTTTTCCCACGCCAGTAAGTTTGATATCATTGTGGAGTACTTCATCGCCCACCGCAACTACAACATCTTTGAGATCAATGAGGCCCTGTTCGCCTTCGATCAGAGCCTGCTGGGCGGCTGATTTGTCGCCTGCCGGGCGACCACAGACCGGAACAATCCCCCTATACTGTGCTTGTAAACAAAACAGCACCGAATAGGGGGATTGCTCTATGAAACAGAATCTGACGGAACTGGTTTTTATCCTGGATCGCAGCGGCTCCATGGCCGGGCTGGAGGGGGACACCATCGGCGGTTTCAACGCCATGGTGGAAAAGCAGAAGAGGGAGCCGGGAGAGGCCTTTGTGTCCACCGTCCTCTTCAGCAACACCAGCCGGGTGCTCCACGACCGGAAAAGGCTGGACGAGGTGGAGGCCATCACCCGGCGGGAATACTGCGTGGGCGGCTGCACCGCCCTGCTGGATGCCGTGGGAGATGCCATCCGCCACATCGGGAACATCCACAAATACGCCCGGGAAGAGGATGTGCCGGAACACACCCTGTTTGTCATCACCACCGACGGCATGGAGAATGCCAGCCACCGCTATACCGCGGAGGAAGTGAGGCGGATGATCCGCCGGCAGCAGGAGAAATACGGCTGGGAGTTCCTCTTCCTGGGGGCCAACATGGACGCGGTGCAGACGGCAGCGGGCATGGGAATTGCCCCGGACCGGGCGGTGACCTACCAGTGCGACGGGCAGGGCACCCGGCTCAACTACGAAGTGGTGAGCCGGGCGGTGGCCTCAGTGCGGGCCAGCGCCCCGCTGGACGGGCACTGGAAGGATGACATCGAGGAGGACGTCCGGCGCAGGGGGAAGAGACGGAAGTGAAGGACTGACGGGAAGACAAATCCGCCCGAAGCGGCCGGCAGCCCGGCCGCTTCGGGCGGTCTGTATGTACCTGAGGCTGAGCTCAGAGCTGGTTCAGAATGTTCCGGAGGAACTTCCGGGCCTGCTGGAAGTCCTGCTCATCGGGATGGCCCTTGGCAAGGCCGCCCATCAGCTTGAATGGGCCAAAGGTGTCGTAGCCCTTGCAGCCGAACTCACCCAGAACGGGGCAGTGGCGCAGCTTGGCCAGATCGGTCAGGGCCTTGAAACCGGTGCCCCTGGACAGACCGTAGGTGCACACGAAGAACACCGGCTTGCGCGCCGGCAGAAACTCCCGGGCGAAGTCCACCACGGATTTGTGAATTTCGAAGGCGTAGATCCCGGAGGCAAAGCCGATGCAGTCGTAGTCCTTCAGCTGGGCGCTCTGGCAGGCTGCGACATCCAACAGCTCCAGGTCGCACTCCAGGGCCATGGCATCCAGGACTTTCCGGGTGTTTCCGTGGTGGTGAGAGTGGTAACAGACGGCGAGTTTCATTCCAGATTCCTCCTCAGATCATAGTGCCGGCACGTTGTATGGCCGATGCAAGGACCTGCGCGGCCAGGCGGGAGCCGGTTTTGCTGGGGTGGACCCCGTCGGCGGCATAGAGTGCCAGGGTGGGAGACAGCTGATAAAAGCACTGGCCCACATCCGCCAGGAGCGCCTGGTTTGCCTGCGCCGCCTGCCGGTATGCCTCGGACAGCCTCCGGGCCATCTCATCATAGTCCCAGCCTTTGGATGCCAGCTTTGCCCCGCCTTTTTCGTAGGCCCAGGTGGCAAAGAGAACGGGCACGGCGCCGCAGGCGCGGATCTGCCCGCACAGCAGACGGACGCTGCGGGAAAAACTCCCGGGGGCGGTGATGGGGCCGCTGCTCATTTCCTGGAGCACCACATAGTCCCAATGGCCTGTTTGCAGTGCGCTCTGGGTCCGGGCGCCCAGGGAAGTGGATGGATTCAGGTGTTCCGACAGCCGCGCTCCGCCCCGGGTGTGGGCCGTGACCTCCGCCCCGGTCAGTTCAGCCAGGGTACGGGGCATGTCGTGATAGAAGGTAAAGCTGTTGCCCAGCATGAGAATTTTCAAAGCATCCGCCTCCCGGATCAATCGGCCCTTGTGATCCCATTATAGCGGTTTCCTCCGGAACAGACAAGAGCGGAAACGGGCAAAGAGCGCGGGAGAGAGTGCTGGGGGAAAAGAACCACTGCGGCACTTGTTGGATTCTGGAATTTGTAGTATACTGAAGTCCAAATCCGCGATTCGAACGCTGCAGACAGAAAGTGTGAGAAAATGCTTCCCTCCGGCCTCTACGAACAAGTCATCAACACCGCCCTGAACCGCGAGCTCTCGGCCATCCCCGGGGAGCGCAAGTGCGTTGCGCCCATCGACCGGGCGGAGGCCTCCAGGGTCCTCTCCCAATACCTGGCCGAGGTGATACAGAAGGGCTTGGACAACGTATTGGACAACGGCGGGGACCTCTCCGCCCAGATCGAGCTGACCAACCGGATCGTAGACCTCATTCAGAATACCACACAGGAAGCTGACTTTGCCTCGCTGGGCGTGGAAGCGCGGGCGGAGCAGCTTCTTGCCCTTTTACGGGAACAGGACCCCCGGCTGGCGGCGGGGAAAACCGCCGCAGCCCTTCCCCGGCCGGAGACCTCCGTCGCCCACAGCTCCCTGTTTACCGGGGCCATCCATGAGCCCCAGATGTACACGGAGCTGAAAAAGGAGATCGTCTCCGCCGACCGCATCAACATGCTGGTGTCCTTCATCAAGTGGAGCGGCCTGCGCCTTCTGATGGACGAACTGCGGGAGTTCACCCAAAACGGAGGGGAGCTGCGGATCATCACCACCTCCTACATGGGCGCCACCGACGTGAAGGCCATTGAGGAGCTGCGGGCCCTGCCCAACACCAAAATCAAGGTCAGCTATGACACCAAGCGCACCCGGCTCCATGCCAAGACCTACGTTTTCTACCGGGACACCGGCTTCACCACCGCCTATGTGGGTTCCTCCAACCTGTCCAACGCCGCCATCTCCAGCGGCCTGGAATGGAATGTGAAAGTCACGAAAAAGGACCTGCCGGAGACCATCGACAAGATCTCCGCCACCTTTGAGAGCTACTGGAACTCCAGCGAGTTTGAGTACTACTCCGAGAATCAGAAGGAGCGGCTGGCCCGGGCGCTGAAAGCGGAAAAATACTTCGACGCCAACAACGCGGAGTTCTACACCCTGGATATCACACCCTACTCCTACCAGCAGGAAATCCTGGACAAGCTGGAGGCGGAGCGCGCCGTCCGAGGCTGCACCCGCAACCTGGTGGTGGCCGCCACCGGCACCGGCAAGACGGTGATCTCCGCCCTGGACTACAAGCGATTCCGGAGGCAGCATCCCGGCCGGCCCTGCCGCCTGCTGTTTGTGGCCCACCGGGAGGAGATTCTGCGGCAGAGTCTGTTCACCTTCCGGGCGGTGCTGAAGGACGCCAACTTCGGGGAGCTGTTCGTGGGCGGCTACAAGCCGGAGGGCATTGACCACCTGTTTCTGTCCATCCAGACCTTCAACTCCCAGGATTTCACCGCCAAGACCGCCCCGGATTTTTACGACTACATCGTGGTGGACGAGTTCCACCATGCGGCTGCTCCCACCTATCAGGAGCTGCTGGACTACTATCAGCCCAGCATCCTGCTGGGCCTCACCGCCACCCCGGAGCGGATGGACGGCAAGAGTATCCTGTCCTTCTTCCACAACCGGATTGCCGCGGAAATCCGCCTGCCGGAGGCCATCGACCGCAAGCTGCTGTGCCCCTTCCAGTATTTCGGCGTCACCGATACGGTGGACCTGGACCAGCTGCGGTGGAGCCGGGGCGGCTACGATAAGGGGGAGCTGTCCAAGATCTATACCCTCAGCGGGGCGATCGCGGACCGCCGGGCCGACCTGGTGGTGCGCGCCCTGCTGAAATACGTGACCGACATCGACGAGGTGAAGGGCCTGGGCTTCTGCGTCTCTGTCGAGCATGCGCAGTTCATGTGCAATTTCTTCAACAGCCGCGGCATTCCCGCGCTCTTCCTCACCGGTCAGTCCCCGGACGAGGCGCGCAGCACCGCAAAGCAGCGCCTGGTGGCCGGGGAGATCCGCTTCATCTTTGTGGTGGACCTCTACAACGAGGGCGTGGACATCCCGGAGGTCAATACCGTTCTCTTCCTGCGCCCCACCGAGTCCCTGACCGTCTTCCTCCAGCAGCTGGGCCGCGGCCTGCGCCTGGCGGAGGGCAAGGAGTGCCTGACGGTGCTGGACTTCATCGGCCAGGCCCACCGGAAGTACAACTTCGAGGACAAATTCGCCGCCCTGCTCTCCAACACCAGGCGCAGCGTGACCCGGGAGATCCGGGACGGATTTGTCTCTGCCCCCAAGGGCTGCTATATTCAGCTGGAGAAACTGGCCGCCCGGTATATTCTGGAGAATATCCGGGCCTCCTGCGGCAATGCCGCCGGGCTGGCGGCCCGAGCGGCCGGCTTTGCCGAGGACACGGGACTGGAGCTCACCCTGGCAAACTTTTTGGATTACTACCATCTGGATCCCAGGGCGATCTACAAGTTCACCTCCTTCTCCCGGCTGTGCGCCCGGGCGGATGTGCGGGAGGACTTCACTGAGCCCCTGGAGAAGACGCTGACCAAGGCCCTTGCCAAGCTGGCGGTGATCGACTCCCGCCGATGGATCACCTTCCTGCTGGATTTTCTGCCGAGACTGGCTGGCGTAGATTTTTCCGCCCTCTCCCCGGTGGAGCAGCGGATGCTCCAGATGTTCTATGTGACTGTCTGGGGAAAGGCGGCGGAGGATTGGAAATCTGACGAGGTTCTGGATAACCTGCATGCCCTCTTGGACAGCCCGGTGCTGCTGGGTGAGCTGCTGGAGCTGCTCCGCTACCGGTATGGGCAGATCGACTTCCTCGACGAGCCGGTGGAGCTGGGCTTTGACTGCCCGCTGGACCTCCACTGCACCTATACCCGGGATCAGCTGCTGGCGGCACTGGATTTTCTGAAGCCGGCCACGGTGCGGGAGGGTGTGAAATGGCTGCCGGAGAAGGGGCTGGACGTATTCTTTGTGACGCTGAACAAGGCGGACAGGGACTACTCGCCCACCACCATGTACAACGACTACTCCATCAACGATACCCTGTTCCATTGGCAGAGCCAGAGCACCACGGCGGCGGATTCCCCCACCGGCCAGCGGTACATCCACCATCGGGAGCGGGGGAGCAAGGTGCTGCTGTTCGTCCGGGAGTTCAAGGCGGACCGGATCATCGCAGGAGGAGCAGAGGCCTATACCTTCCTGGGTACGGCCAGCTATGTGAAGCATGAGGGCAGCCGGCCCATGAATATCACCTGGAGGCTGGACCGGCCTATCCCGGCGAGGTTTTTGAAGAAGACGAATCAATTGGTGGTGGGATAAATGACCGAAGTAGTTGCGGCACTGATTTGGGACAATGACAAATTCATGATCTGCCAGCGGCCGGCCCACAAGGCCAGAGGGCTGCTGTGGGAATTTGTGGGCGGCAAAGTGGAGCCTGGAGAAACCAGGGAACAGGCGCTTGTCCGGGAGTGTCAGGAGGAACTGGCTGTCACCCTGGATGTGGGAGAGGTGTTTATGGACGTGGTCCATGAGTACCCGGACCTGACTGTCCACCTGACACTGTTTCACGCGTCAATCCGGGAGGGGGTTCCCCAGAAACTGGAGCACAATGACATCCGGTGGATCACTGTGGGGGAGATTGAGAAGTATGAATTCTGCCCGGCGGATGAGGAGATCCTGGAGCGTTTGAAAAGGATTGGCTGATCTGCTGCGCTTCAGATTCAGCTGAGCATTGGAAGGGGAGGGGATCAAACGTGATTGATAAAGAGCGATTGAAGGAGTATCTGGCGGGATATAAGCGGGATTTTCCTGAACGATGGTGGAAAGAGAATGAAAAGTTCAAATGGGAGGCCGTGCAGTATTTTCAGGACCGCTGGGATGTGAACGCGGCGGATTTTCCGTCGATGCTGTCCTCGGCGCTGGAAGAGACGAGTAACCTGCTGGCCTCTGCCAATCATTATCCGCGTGGAATGATTGAGCAATTTGCCAAGGCTGCTCCGGAAAAGGTACGTGCCATGTTCCTGGCGCTGTACGATGAGGGCCGGGATGTGTACGAGCGGATCGAGGAGTTCAAGTCCCGCTCTGACGTTCTGCTGGAGCAGCATGGAGACGGGGCGGCACATCATTTCCAGAGTGAGAATGCCATTACCACCTACTTATGGCTGAGATACCCGGACAAATACTATATTTATAAGTATGGAGAGATAAGGAACGCAGCTGGAGCGCTTGGAGCAAACTATACGTTCAAAAAAGGGGCGTATCGGGAGAACATCAGGAATTTCCTGTCCTTCTACAATGAACTGCGTGAAGCACTCAGTGAAGATGAGGGATTGATTCAGCTCCTGTGTGCAAATTTGACAGAAAAGTGCTGGAAGGACACAAAACTGCACACCCTCGCAATCGACGTGGAATTTTATATCAGCAGATTGGAAGAAGCGAAAAAGCAGAATGCCAAGCAGAAGGAGACCTCTGCGGCTTGGTTTCCTCAGGAATACGACCCTGGCCTGACCCGGGAGGACTGGGCGCAGCTGCTGAGAGACCCCAACGTCTTTACCTCCGGTGCACTGGAGATCATGAAACGAATCCAAGACTGCGGCGGAGAGGCCTCCTGCACGCAGCTGGCGGAAACATACGGCGAGACAAAAAATTTCTACAACTCGGGTTCCGTGGCGCTGGCGAAACGGGTGGCGCAGGCAAAACAGATCACACCGCAGGTTCGGGAAGACGGCACGCCCCGATGGTGGTCTATCCTGTATGTAGGCCGTAATACGGAGAAAGAGGAAGTGGGCAGCTTTATTTGGAAACTGAGGCCTGAGTTGGCCCAGGCGCTGGACCGTGCTGACTTGAGCGGCGTGGCACTGTCTGCCGCCGAGAAGTCAAAGACGGAGGCGACTGGATACTGGTGGCTGAACGCCAATCCCAAGATGTGGAGTTTTTCCAGCATTGCCATAAATGAAGAAAAATCCTACACCCTGTATAACGAAAACAGGCATAAGCGCCGCATTTTCCAGAACTTTCTGGACGCCCGAGCGGGGGACCGGATCATCGGCTATGAGTCCTATCCGGTGAAGAAGATCGTGGCCCTGGGCAGAATTTGCGCAGAGCAGGATGGGGAGCAGCTCCGGTTTGAGAAGACGGAGAGCCTGACTGCACCTATTGGGTACGATGTTTTGAAGGCTTGTCCGGAGCTGGAGAATATGGAGTATTTCCAGAATCCCCAGGGGAGCCTGTTCAAGCTGACGCAGGAGGAGTACAATTTTATTCTGGATCTGGTTCGGGATCAGAACCCCCTCGCCGCGGACAAAACGTGGGAACCGTACACCCGGGAAGACTTTCTGCGGGAAGTGTATATGACCGATAAACAGTATGACACGGTGGCAGCCCTGCTCAAGCGCAAGAAAAACCTCATTCTCCAGGGTGCGCCCGGGGTGGGCAAGACTTTCGCGGCCAGACGGTTGGCCTATTCCATCATGGGGGAGAAGGATGAGGACCGGGTGGAACAGGTCCAATTTCATCAGAATTACTCCTATGAGGACTTCGTGATGGGATACAAGCCCACCGAAACCGGCTTTGAGCTGAGAAACGGCATATTCTACACCTTCTGTCAAAAGGCGGCCGATCAGCCGGACAAGGACTTTTTCTTCCTCATCGACGAGATCAACCGGGGCAACCTGAGCAAGATCTTTGGCGAACTGCTGATGCTCATGGAGCGGGACTACCGGGGAGAGAAAGTGACGCTCTCCTATAATGGCATGTCCTTTGCCGTACCGGAAAACGTCTACATCATCGGAATGATGAACACGGCGGACCGCAGCCTGGCCATGATCGACTACGCACTGCGCAGGCGGTTCAGCTTTGTGGAGCTGGAGCCGGGCTTTGACTCAGACGGATTTGCGGCCTATCAGAAGGAATTGAACAGCGAGACGCTGGATGAGTTGATCCGGCGGGTCAAGGCACTGAATCAGAAGATCGCCGGGGACCGGTCCCTGGGGAAAGGGTTCTGCATCGGACACAGCTACTTCTGCGGCCAGAGCCAGTACTCGGAGGATTGGCTGCGCGAAGTGGTGGAATACGACCTGATCCCCACGCTCCAGGAGTATTGGTTTGATGATCCGGGGGAGGTTCAGCGTTGGTCCAATTCCCTCCGGGGTGTGTTCCAATGAAGCAGAGCAAGAACATAGTCATCAAAAATATCTACTACATGCTCTCGTACGCCTTTGACGCCCTGCGGCAGGAGGAGTTCAAAAATCTTGCATCGGAGGAGTTTGAAGACGCCCGGAACCTGTTTGCGGCCATTTTGGCCAGGGGGATCGGTCGGCAGCTGAAGCAGGGACTGTACCGGGAGTATCTGAGCTGCCGGGAGGATTTGTCCACGGTGCGGGGCAGGATCGAACTGCCGGGAACGCTCCGCAACCGGCTGGCGAGAAAGCGACTGCTGACCTGCGAATATGATGAGCTGTCTGAAAACAATCTGTACAATCAGATTCTCAAGACCACTGTGATGCTGCTCCTGGGCTGCGAAGAGGTGGACGGGGAGTATAAAAGTGAGCTGAAACAGCAGATGATGCTGTTCTCCCGGGTGGATACGCTGGATCCCGGGAAAATCCGATGGGCGGCGATCCGGTTCCGGCGGGGAAACCAGACGTACCGGATGCTCCTCGGGCTGTGCCGGTTCCTTCTGGAGGGAATGCTGCTCACCACGCAGCAAGGTGAGTACTGTCTGGCCTCCTTTGTGGATGAACAGGAGATGAGCCGGCTGTACGAGAAGTTCATCCTGGCCTTCTACCGCCGGGAGTGTCCTCAGGTGAAGGCGGCGGCCTCTCAGATTTCCTGGGCATTGGATGGCGGAGAGGATACCATGCTGCCGGCAATGCGCAGCGACATTACCCTGTCCAGAGGGAACCAAGTGTTGATCATAGACGCGAAATGTTACTCCCACACCACGCAGGTACAGTATGATGTCCACACGATCCACTCCCACAATCTGTACCAGATCTTTACCTATGTGAAGAATATGGATGCGCAGTACGGAACGGTGCCCCATGAGGTGGCCGGTCTCCTGCTGTATGCCAGGACTGGGGATGAGATCCAGCCGGATGTCGTATACCGGATGAGCGGCAACCGGATCGGCGTGAAGACCCTGGATCTGAACCGGGAGTTCAAGGAGATTGCCGCACAGCTGAATGAGATTGTGAACGAGTTTTTCACACTGTGATGTTCCGATGCGGGGAGCCGCGGATGCCCTCGCTGCAGGAACACGACGGGTGCTTTCAAGGGGAGAGCTGCGATGACGAGCAAACAGATGGAATACTATCAGGCGGTCTGCAGGGCGGGGAACATCTCGACAGCGGCGGACGAACTGTATGTCTCCCGGTCTGTGGTGTCCCGCACCATTGCGGAACTGGAGGAGGAGTTTGGGACGACCCTATTTGTCCGTTCCCGCACCGGAGTGGTTCCGACGGCCAGCGGTACGCTTTTGGCTCATCTCTTCGACTCTTTCCTGACCAGCTGCGGCACGGTGAAGGACCGGATCGGCCAGATGGCGGAACAGGTGGAACAGCCGCTTTGCCTGGGGGTCACGCCCACCAATGCCTACTGCATCTATAAGACCTATCTGGAGGGGTTCCGGAGCCTCTATCCCGACATTCAGCTGTATGTGACGGAACACAGCGCCTATGACTGCCCAAAATTGCTTCTGGACGGCACCATAGACGTCTCCTTCAGCCCGGTGAAGCCGGAGCTGGATATGTTTGGCTGTCTGGACCTGTACCAGAATCCCATTATGCTGGGCGCGGCAGAGGGAGACCGGAGGCTGGGCGAGAAGGTGGGAATCACCGATCTGATTGATTTGCCGCTGGGGTTTTACAACGCAAGGATGCCGCTGGAGCAGCTTCTGACGGCCAGCTTTGCCGTGATGGGGAAAAAACCCAGGGTTATGCTGCGCACTTCGGATCAGATGCTGTTGCGGGAGCTGACCTTGCAGGGCAAGATTTACCCCATCCTGCCTTTGGACATGATGGCGATCTGGGAGGGGGTCCGGCAGATTCCGCTGGATTTCTTCCAATCCAGCACCAACCGGCTGATCTGGAATCAGGCCCTCTCTCCGGCACCGGCGCTGTCGGTATTTCTGGATTATATGAAAAAGCAGGTGCTGTGAAGGCAGACGGCTCAAAGCCAGCGGCCCGGGACTGAGTTCCAGTCCCGGGCCGCTGGCCGGTTCAGTGTTCACATAGCCCGCATTCGTTGCAGATCCCGTCTTTTTCACAGCCGGGCTGCGGACGCAGGGAGTTGAGAAATTCTCTGGACTGTTCCTCCAGACTCTCTTCCCGGCGAGGGGAGGGCTGATCCCTGGGATCAGTGCAGTTTTCGTTCCACATTGGGTTTGTTGATGTCCTCCTGAAATTCCAGATTCAAAGGCTGGCCCTTTTCCTTCTGTTCCTTGGCCAGCTTGGCTTTGTCTGTGTAAAGACCATACTGATGCTCCTCCACGCACTCCTGGTAAGAGGGATCCTTGGCATGGAACTTGGCGTTGCGGGGCAGAGGCACGTCCTGATCCACCAGGATGTCCTGTACTTTTTGGATGTCCACGTTGTGGGCGGTGGTGCCGTCGGCCACAGCCACGGCGGCGGCCACACCGGCGGCCTGGCCGGTACCCACGCACTGGGGGATCAGATCCAGCCAGTCGATGGCAATGCCGTCGGCGGACAGGTGGCGGCCCGGGCAGGTCAGATTTTCCACGCCCTGGGGCAGGATGGCCCGGTAGGGGATCTCCACGGGTCCGCAGTCATTGACCTGGCAGATGGTGGAGTGCCATGCGATGACATCGTCGTGCTGGATCGCATAGGCAAAGTCGGCGGTGCTCATGACGTATTCGCCCTTCAGACGGCGGCTCACCCGAGTGCCCAGCTGGGGCGCGATGTCGTATAGATAGGCGTTGCGGAAGGCTACGGGCACAGCCTCTTTCAGGTAGTCCAGAGTCTCCCGCATGGTGCTGCGGGTGTTCATCTCGGTTTCGGTCTGATCCTTCACCTTGGAGCAGTCCCGGTTGATGTGCCAGTTGTTCATCCAGAAGATGTCGCTCTGGTTGGAGGGCATGGGTACGCACCGGAAGCCGGCGATGCGCTGCAGACCTGCCCGCAGAGCGTTCATCTCAGCGGGATGTGCCTGTTTCCACTCATAGTAGGCGTCTCCGTCCACACCGCCGATGCGCCACACCAGGGCAGTGGTATTGGCTCGGGTCACGCCGTCGGACATGCTGGTGTAGGGGGCGCCGGAACGGGAGTAGAGGTCGCCGTCGCCGGTGGCGTCGATTACCTGCTTGGCCAGAATGGCTTTGCGTCCTTCCTTGCACTCGTAGGTGACGCCCTTGACCACGCCGTTTTCCACAATGGGGCCGCTGACCCAGCAGTGGGCCATGACAGTGATGGCATCTTTGTGCTCCAGCAGCATCTTGTCCATCTCGATCTTCAGCTGATTGGGCTCAAAATAGACCGAACGCACCAGACAGTTGGGCTTGGCCCCGCCGTAGGCGCCGCGGCTGACGCAGTCGTGCACCGCCATCCAGGGGTGGAGCAGGGCGGGGTCGGTGGAGCCGATCTTGTCCAGGGAGGGACCGCGCACTGCGCCGGGAATGGCGCTCAGGCGGGTGAACCACTCCTCCTGCAGGCCGCGGACGAAGGACTTATTGTACCAGGACAGGTTGGGCACCATGATGACGTAACCGCCGGTGACGTCGCCGCCCATATAGCCGTAACGCTCCAGCAGGATGATGTTTTTTGCACCGGCCCGGGCGGCCGCGATGGCGGCAGAGTGGCCGGCGGCACCGCCGCCCACCACGAGAATGTCGCACTCTGCTTCCACAGGGATAGATCGGGCAGCTTCCAGATAGGTCTTACTCATAGCGCAAACCTCCTATATTGATCAGAAAATGTAACCGGAAACGATACACAGAACACTGGCGACTACAATGTAAATGATATTCGTCACCACGCCCTTTGTAAAGATGAACTTGGTGGTCATCTCCTCACGCCCCAGCATAACGGGAGCGTAGGCGATGGCGCCGTTGGTGAGCATGGCGCACATGCTGGACAGGATGGTGGCCACACCCAGGATGGTGGCGTTGCCGGTGCCGTTCATCTCCATGGTGCAGGCCAGAGGGATGCACACGGCGTTGATGGTGAAGCTCACGGGCATGCCGTTGGTGAAATTGGTGAAGATGGTGGACACGGCCACGCAGAGAATGACCATGACGGGCCAGCTGGCGTTGCCCAGGACAGGAGAGAGGAACTCGGCAATGGCGTTCTTGATGCCCAGATCGTCAGAGGCGATGGCGCTGCCGCAGATGGTGAAGCACCCGGCCACGGCTACGATGCCCCACATAGTCTTGCTTTGGAGTAGTTTGACCCCGTTGATGAAGGGCTTACCCTCTTTGTCCCGCATCATGCAGAGAATGGCGAACAGTACGACCCAGATCCAGGTGGAGCCGATCTTGTTGTAGAAGGCCATGACGGCGGAGTCGGCGGGAAGCACCATGCTCAGCAGCAGGAACACAATGCCGAAGATCATGAAGCCCAGCAGGGTTTTCTGCTTTCCGGTCATCTTCAGGTCGGCCTCAGTGAGGTCCAGTTTCTCCACGTCGAAGTCCCGCAGCGCAGTCAGGTCGGTCTTCCAAACAAACCGGATGAACACCACATACATCAGCACGAAGACCACGATAACCAGAGTGGCGACCAGCAGGTAAACCGCGTTGTTGAAGACCAGACCGCTGCTCTCCATGATGCCGCTGATGATGGCGATGGAGGACAGATGTACGCCCTTGAAGGGGAGCACGTAGGCACCCATGGCGGAGATATAAACACCCAGCAGCAGCTCACGTTTCAGATCGCTGTCCTTCTTCACGCCGCACATGTCGCAGATGCCGTCCAGGATGGGATACCAGAGCAGCAGCATGGTGGTGGGGCTGCTCACCAGGGCGGAGCAGATCAGCACAGCCAGGAACAGCACGGTGATCAGGCGCACCGGATGGCCCTGCAGTGCCTTGATTTTCAGCACCTTGCGGGCCAGCACGTTGACGGCACCGGATTCGGTCACCGCGCCGGTGAGGGCCATGACCCAGATGATCTGCTGGATGGTGGTGTTTCCGAACCAGGTGCCCAGCAGGGCGCCGGCGGTGGTGTAGTTACAGATGATCATGGCGAACAGGCCCAGCAGAGCAGGCCAGAAGGTTTCGCCTGTGGCGATGGTGGCGATCAGCACACCGAAGAAGATGCCCAGCATGCTGATGCCAACGGGAGTGATGCCTGCGAAGGTGGGGACAACCTGTCCAAAGCCGTACATAAACAGGACGGAGATAACGACGATGATGTAATAGAAGGTGTTTTTCTTTTTCGCTCCTGAAATAGACATTGCGTTCCCTCTTTTCTTTACAGTCCGTTTTCACATTCCTTTCCACCGGTGGAACCGTTGCAACTACCATACATTATAATTACTTTTTTGTGCTTGTAAAGCAGAAAGAATGGGCATACCGTGCTGTTTGTGCTACGGAAAGCGGTTGAGACAGGAGCGGCAGATCGCAGGTGAAATTACAGCGAGAATGGCATAAAACAGGCAGGGATACAGAACTGAGGCTCTGTATCCCTGCCTGTTTTGGAGCAACGTGACTTGGGAGAGACAACGGGTGCGGGGTTCGCAGGAGCGGCAGGGCTGGCGGCATGTTCTACCGGCTCAGCAGCCATCGGATACCTGCACAGGTGCGCTGCGTGGCGAGGTTGTAATGATTGCCGGGATTCAGCTCGAAGGCGGTGTCGATGCCTTTGCTCTGGAAAAAGGCCCGAATCTCCTGCGTGTTTTGCCGGACACAATTCAGAACCGGGTTGCGAGATTTATTTTCCTTGCTGCCCAGGGAAAAGTACATGCATTCCGGCCGCGCCTTTATCCCGTGGGAGAAGAGGTATTCCTTGATTCCGGGGAACCAGAGCGAGCCGGATATACAGCCCACCCGGGTAAAGACATCTGTCTGACAAATGGAATAGACCGCAAACAGTCCTGCCAGGGAGTAGCCTGCAATTCCCCTCCATCGAGGGGGTTCGGAAAGGCGCTTCTCTGCCTCGGGCAGGATGCTTCCGGTTAAAAGGTTCAGATAGCGGTCAGCGCCTCTGGTGAAGGGAGGCGTATTCCGGAAGACGGGAGGATGGTCCCAGGGGACCAGATCGCAGTTCCAGTCCAGATCGCTGATGGCGGCCAGAGTGAATTCCGGGCATCCGGAACGGTACATGGCCTGGAAGACTTGCCGGCCCTCGTCGGGAAAGGTATTGAGGTAGATGACCGGTGCGCCCGGTTCTGCGCCGGGGAACACGGATACGGTTTTGCCGCCCACGGAAAAATGGAACATATGGGTTCACCTGACTTCACAGCGCCGGCGGAGGGCGTCAGGCAGCAGCCTGCTGTGCCAGATAGGCGTCCAGCCGGACCGCCACGTTCTCCTGAAGATTGCGGTAGAAGAACTGATAATCGTAGAGATGGTACACGCCCTCGGAGAAAATGGACAGGCCGGGGGGATACTCTTCCGGGGACACATCCGGCACCTTCAGAGCGCCCCTCACCGGGTCAATGTATGCTCCGGTGAGCTGGGGAACCTCCGTGACGATGGTTCCGCCGTAATCCGTGAAGCAGGCGCCCAGGTTTTCCCCCTTTTCCGCGGGGGTGCCGTCGGTTGTCCAGTTGAGGGGGTTGATGGCCAGAGTGCGGGTGCCGGCGGGAATGAGCAGAGAATCTGTGACTTCTTCCGCCTCACTGTTGAAGGAGATGATCACGCCGGTGTCGTCTTCCCCGGAGGCAAAGCGGAGGTGGGGATATTCCGTCAGCTCTTCCTGGGTGATACTCCAGCCGATGGCATAGCAGGCCACCAGGAGATCGTTTACCTCCTCCTGGGCGAAACAGTCCTTCAGCAGACGGATGCACAGGTCGGCACCCTGGGAAAATCCGGCCAGAATAATGGGCTGTCCCTCGTTATAGTGTTCCAGATAGTAGAGAAATGCGTCCTTTGCGTCCTCGTAGGCGGCGGCCAGATAGGGTTCCCGCTCGGAGGCCGGCAGCTCGTACACGTTCAGCCCGGCCTGACGGTAGTAAGGGGCGAAGAAACGGCAGTTTTCCTCATAGATGCCCTTTTCCATATTGGTGGCGCCCAGGAAGTCGCTCTTGGCGGCCTCATCGTCCAGGGGCATGTTGAAGCTGTCTTCTCCGCCGCTGTAGACGGTGGGACAGAGGAAGAATACATCCGCGGGAGCGGACTTCTCCGACTCCAGATAGGCCCAGTTTTCCGGCTGGGCGTAGATGGAGTCCTGGTTGTCTGTTCCGCAGCCGGCCAGAGACAGGATCAGAATCAGAGCCAGGAACAGCGCAGTGCTTTTCTTTCTCATAAGGGAAGTCTCCTTGTTTTGGGATGTGAAACCGGGACAGAATCTTGCGCAGGAGCGGTTCTGCGCAGAGAGCGGGGGAAAATGAAACCGCGGCGTGGAGGGCGCCTCACTCTGCCTCCTCGTCCAGGGCTTCCACCAGAAAGCTCACCGGGCGGAAGCCGTCGTTGCAGGAGAGCATGGCGGAACGGGGGTTCTTCATCCAGCCGTCATAGAAGTTCTCCCCGCCGTGGCTCAGGGCCAGCACGAAGGGGGAGAGGGTGTCCCAGGCGCTCTGACAGAATCCCTCCGGTTTCTCCCAGCCGTTGGCCAGGAAGACCTGGCCCACCTCCATGCCGCAGGGGTGGGAGATGGGATTCTCATATCGGGCCATCAGATCCTCGTACCAGGTGATGCGCATGACGGTGATCCTGCATTTTTTCATATGATGATCCCCTCGCAGTGGTCGATCTCGTGCTGGATGATCTGGGCGGTCCAGCCGGTGAACGTCTTGAAGCGCTCCTGGAAGTTCTCGTTTTGCCAGCGCACTTTGATGGTCTGCCACCGCCTGGCCTTCCGGGTGCCGGTGAGGGACAGACACCCTTCCTGTGCCTCATAAGGGCCGGATTGCTTCACGATCTCCGGGTTGAACATGACCATGTAGCGGCCCTCGTTGTCAAAGGCGATGATGCGCTTGTTCACGCCGATCATGTTGGCCGCCATGCCCACGCAGCCATCTTTATGATGTTCCAGCGTCTCCAGCAGATCCCCGGCGATGGCCAGATCCTCCATTGTGGCGGGTTCCGCCTTCTGGGCCAGAAACGACTCGTCTTTGCAGATGTCTCGAATCATGCTGCATCCCCTTTCGCCAATCCCGTTCCTGCGCGGTTTGAAGGGCTTCTGCCGTGACGGACGGGAAATTGTGCTCTGTTCTCCTTGACCGGGCCAGCGGTCTTTCTGCTTGCTGGTCAGAGGGATTATAGCACAGAATCCGGTGAAATGCCATGGTGATTGCAGCGCTGACAGCGAAAGGAATGCACTCCGACAAAATGCCGGGGACAGGTTGTCCCCGGCGGTGCGCCATTATGTCTCAATTTCGTAGGGCCAGGTGTTGATTCCGCCGAATTCATAGATGTTGGTGTACCCCAGCCTGGCCAGCGCAGAGGATGCCGTCTTACTGCGGTTGCCGCTGCGGCAGTAGACCAGAACGGCTGCGTCTTTTTCCGGAATCACTGCAGCGGCGGTGTCTGCAGCGATCTCCCCCACGGGGAACAGGACGGCCCCGGGAATGTGGCCACTGTCATATTCGGACTGTTCCCGGACGTCCAGGATAATCACCGACTGGGTGTCCATCATTTCTTTGGCTTCTTCCTGGGTGATCTGCTGATAGCGCCCATTGGCAGAATTTCCGCCGCATCCACTGAACAGCAGAAGACAGAGAAGAACTGGGAAAAACCGTTTCATTTGAGTGCCCCCAGAAGTCCCGCCGCAAAGGCCCTGTGGCCCTGCGCCGTGAAGTGAACTCCGTCGTGGGTCAGGGAGATGTTCCACTCCCCGGCGTCGGCGAAGAGTGTGCCCAATTGCCCGGCCAGCGCCTGGCAGTGTTGGGCAAAAGCCCTGGAACGGGCGATGAGCGGCTGATCCGGCACCCACTCGCCCAGAGCCAAAGGCGGCGGCGCGATGAGCAGAACCTGGTTTGGAGCCAGCTTCAGCCCGGAGAGAAAGGCCTTCAGTTTTCCCGCGGCCTGGTCGGGACTGCGACCCTGGAGCAGGTCGTTGGTGCCCAGCATGAGGATCAGCAGATCGGTGTCAGCCGGGAAGACCGGAACTGCTTCCGGAATTTCCCGGCCGTTTAAGCCCCAGTTTTGCACGGCCCAGCCGGTGTTCGCCGCCAGAATGTCCACCCAGCGGATGTCCGCGTCATAGCGCCCCCCCAGCCAGGAACGGGGGTCATAGCCATAGGTGTTGGAATCGCCGAAGCAGATGACGTTCATGACTGTTCGCTCTCCTAAGCAGCATAATGGGTTAAAGATCCTGAAAGGCCCGGAAGGAGTACAGGGTCATCCCCCGGCGCAGGTAGAACCGCAGCAGAGGCCCCTGGGCCCGGTTGGCCCCGGTGAGCATCAGCCGCTTCACCCCCTCCTCCCGGAGGATCTGTTCCACATAGTCCAGCAGCGCCCCGCCCAGGCCGCCGTCCCGGACAGCGCGGTCCACGTACAGCTCCTCCAGCTCGAACCACTGCTCTCCCGCCCTCTGGATACTGCTGTCCCGGCCGGCAGTCTCCATCTGTCCGGCGGCGTAGCCCACCACGCTGCCGTCTGCCTCCGCCACCCAGCAGCGGCAGCTGTCCAGCTCCCCCTCGCCGTTGGCGAAGTAGCCGTAGGTGATGCCCTCCTCCGCCCAGGCGCGGGATAGGGCCAGCACAGCCTGCCGGTCCCTGTCCTCCATGGGACGCAACCTCTCGTTTGATATGTGTGTCATGCTACATCTCTCCTTGCCTTTCCGTCCAGGGCCCAACCGCGCTGAGACCATCTGATCGAGTTTTCCAGCCAGACAGCATCAGATGTCATCCTCACTGTCAGGGTCGTATTCCAGGATATCTCCCGGCTGGCAATCCAGCGCCTCGCAGATCGCTTTCAGCGTTGAAAAGCGGATCGCGCTGATCTTACCGGTCTTTATTTTCGACAGGTTTACATTGGAAACTCCGACCTGTTCCGACAGTTCCTTTAGGCTCATTTTCCGATCTGCCATTACCCTGTCCAGGCGAAGTATGATCTTCCCCATTTGGCACCTCACAATGTTTCGTCAGACTCTTTTTGCAGTTCTTCGCCATAGCGGAAAATATAGGAGAGCAGGAACAGGACCAGTGCTGTCAAGACGAAACTGACGTCTATCACATGGTCTATGGTATGACCTGTCACGGCCTCCGTATGGAAAAGGGCCGTGAAATATATGGCCTTTGTCTCAACAAAAACCGCGATCATGCCGATCAGCTCATTCACGGCTCCACCGATCAGGACGGCCCACGCCAGCCGCCGGATGACATTTGAAGCGCCGTTGTCAAAGGGCCGCCCCTCTTTCATCGGGCCAAGCAGTCTGCGGAACAGCCTGATCACATACCAACCAAACGCGAGCAGGACTACCACGGCGGCAAGGTCAAAGATCATACTGATCTTCAACGCGGAGATATCGACCACTTGGGATAGATCTTTGAGACTGAGGCTCAATTCCCCCAGTGAGAGGGAAACATCTGCAGCTTGTAAGATCCTGTCCCCAAAAACAAGCATGACAATGATCGCAATGATAACCACCGCGCCGCCAATGGCCATGATGATCTGCACAAGG